>JAQFVO010000733.1 GCA_027942505.1 Endozoicomonas sp.
ATTATTCAGGAAGAACTCTTTGAGCCGAAACCACGATGTTTTTATAGCAGTGTTCATAGTAGAAACCTTCATCAAAGCACTGAGGTACGCAGGCGGGGATCAAGAGCCAACAACAACAAGTCGGCAATCATGTTGGCACTTAGCACCATTAACGTCATCATCAGCAGATAACCCTGGATCAGTGGGTAATCACGAGCCACCATACCCTGAAACATGACTTGCCCAATGCCGGGGTAATTGAAAATGATTTCAATGATCAACGAACCTGCGAAGATGCCACCAACTGACATGGCAAACGCAGTAATCACGGGCAAAATGGCGTTGCGAGCTCCATAATTGAACATAACCTTACGATCAGTAATCCCTTTTGCCCAACCCATCACGATAAAATCTTCACCCAACTGATTAATCATGTTGGAGCGCATTCCCATGATATTGCCCATAGAGAGCAACACCATGGCAATCAACGGCAAAGCCATGTGATATAGAACACTTTGAATAAACTCCCCGGTCAATGCCGGATCCAAAGCCGGGTCATAGGCATAGCCGGTAGGAAACCACCCCAAGTCAGAAGCAAAAACAAAATAGAGCATCAACGCCATAACTACGGCGGGCACAGATGAAACAATAACTGAACTCACCGTCAGAATACTATCGAAACGCGAGCCCCGCTTCCAGGCAACCCAGATACCACCAAGTGTCGTCAATGTGTATGAGATCACCAGAAATGTGCCGACGAGCAACAGCGTCCATAGCATGCCTCTTCCCAGAACTTCCAAAACAGGCTGGAAAAATCGGGTGGACATCCCCCAGTCACCGTGCAGAATGCTTTGCAGGTACGTGAAAAACTGTTCCCACAATGGCGTACTGGTGGAGTAGCCATATAAACTTTCCAGTGCTTTTACGGTTTCCGGTGTAATTTGCCCACCGTTTTGTGCCAGACGAGCCAGAAAAGACTGGATAGGATCACCCGGCATCATTCGGGGCAGGAAAAAGTTGATGGTCACAGCCACCAAAAAGGCAAGGATATAGAACCCAAGCCGTTGCAGTAAGTATCTCATGTGAATCCCTAAACACCGGAGCAGGGCAGGCAAGTAGCTGCCCGTTTAAAGTTTGACAGTTTTAATTCGATTGCTCTTGAATGGCTAGGCGCGAGGCTTGATATCCATTAAATGAACCAGACGATTAATACTGGCCCATGGAGCTGGATGTGCTTTTGGGTTCTCAGCATTGTAGAAACCAGTAAAACGACTATCGTTGTATGAATACCAGACGCCATTATAGTAGAGTGGAACCTGAATTACATTTTCAGCAAGATGCATCTCAATTTTTTTGGACAGCGCTTTTTGCTCATCTTCTGTTGCAGCCATCCCCATCTTTTCGATGTAATCATCCAGCTCAGGGCTAACATAATTGGTCATGGATGTAGACCACCATTGCCCCGTTTTGGCATAACGGGAATGCAAGGTATAGTCATAAAACTTCCAAGACGATGATTGCAATGAACCACCGCCGAATGTGGCATCGAAATCACCATTTTCCCAGTTTTTAGCATACGCTGCTGCTTCCGGCGTTACCACATTGGCATTAATTCCTGCCAAGCGAAGTCCTTCAGCAGCAATGGCGGCATTATTGACCCAGTCTGTCCAGCCACTGGGTACCTGAATTTTAAAGGTCAGTTCTTTGCCGCTGGCGGTTTCCACGAAACCATCGCCATCAAGATCTTTAAAGCCACCTTTGGCTAATTCTGCTTTTGCTGCTTTGATGTCATAGCGATAGAGCTTCGACCAGATCTGGTCGGCATCTTTATCTCGCCAGTTCCACAGTACTTTAGGCAAGTTGGTGGCCGGGTTATCACCTGAAACGTAGCCGTAGGCGCCAATCATCATCATGGCATCACGATCCATCGCCAAGTTAAAGGCCCTGCGAAAACTAATGTTCTCAAACGCTTCCCGGGCACCTTCATTTTTTGTCTGATAGTTCATCGTAATGCGAACACCATCCGTTGACGGGAACCAGTATTTGTTATGTTCATTTTTTTCAACAAAGGTTCTGTCAACATCAGGAATAAAAATACCGTTCCAATCAGTTTCACCTTTCCCCATCATTTCCAGGGCGGTATCGTTATTACCAATCTGTGGAAACTCTACGCACTTCAGGGCAAGTTCAGGGTTCCAATAGTTAGGATTTTTACACTGGATATAAACCTGTGGCGTAAAACGCTTGATTTCAGTAAAAGGTCCGGTGCCTACCGGTTGCTTATTAGCCTGACGAGCGGGGTTATCAACACCCGCCCAAATATGCTCAGGCACGATTCTGGAGTTCACCCCAATCAGATCATAGGGGGCAAATGCGTTTGGTGTTTTCAAATGCAGCTTAACGGTGTAGTCATCAACCTTTTCAACTCGTTCAACCTTACCAGAGACACCAGCCGTATCGATTTCCGGGTGCTGTCTTGGATAGGTGAAAGTAAACACTACATCATCTGCATTGAATACTTCACCGTCAGACCACTTCACCCCTTTTCGGAGATGTACCGTCAATGTTTTCAGGTCTTCACTCATGCTGTAGGACTTTGCCAGCCAGAAATGAGGCTTTAGACTGTCAATCTGATTGAAGATCACCAGTGGCTCATAAATCATATCGATAGATTGTCTTCCACCCATCCATGGATTAAAGTTGTGGACCCATCCGGTAGAAAATTCACTGAGAATTTTAAGATTAGGCGTATCTTCAGCGTTAACAGAGGTTACAGCCATTGCAAAAGAAACTGCGATTGCAGTGAATTTCAATGATTTCATTATCACATTCACCTTTTATAAAAGTTATTATTGGACACAACTAATTAACCAAATTAAAAACAGCACCAATCAAATTGGCATCATTTCTGAAAGTGGCAGTTTTAACAACAGTTTCTATGGATAGTGAACCACGCAACTGATTAACCTTATTGATCGCATTATCAAGCTCCTGTCCAAAAGCTTCTCGCTCGGTAATTCCCCCGGAAATAACTATCAGTTCAGGGTCATAAGCACACTGAAGGTTCGTCAACAAAACCGCCAGATGACTGTAGAAAGCATCTACTTCACCCTGACAAACAAGGTCACCAGACTCCGCCAGAGTGAAAACATCCTCGCCAGATAAGGGTCGCCCCAGGGCTTTTGATGAGCGGGTAACCATATTGCCGGTTGATGCGAGCCAACTGAAAGATTGCACTTTTTGCTCAGCCTGACTGTAATGAACCATCAAACCAAACTCACCAGCCAACAAATTTCGCCCTTTATGTATTTTGCCGTTTTTGACTACCGCACCTCCGATACCCGTTCCGCAGGCGACAAATAGAACATTTTGTAGACCCTTGGCACTCCCTATATTAATTTCAGCCAATGCAGCGCAATTAGCATCATTCTCTATCGCCACAGGCAGGCGATAGCGAGCTTGCAAATCCTTTTTAATATTGGGGCCATGGATACAAGAAATAGCACTGACACCATTTATAGTGCCTTGATCCGTTACTGCCCCGGGAGCACTGATTGCTATACCTTTAATTGAAAAATCAACAGAGAGAGACTCAAAGAGTTGATCAAGCACTTCATAAAGGCCTTCTATTTCGACGTCCTTAGGTGTCTCGACTTTAGCCTTGTAAACAATATGCCCCTGATCACTCAATATGCCGTATTTGATAAAGGTGCCACCAAGATCAATGGCCAGAAATTGATTACTCATCACTCTCTCCGGTAATACAGGCATTACAAATCACATGTAAAGTATTAATGCTAAACAGTATCACTACACCAACTAAAATGATGCAATGTGCAGTTATTAACTTGGGAATACATGGTCTTTCTGGTGTGAATATATAGTTTCAGACAACAATAAAGTACCCCATTTTTAAACGATAAAACGGATATTTGTATCAATGAGCAATAATGTTGATCAGTGTCAATATTTGTTCCACAGAAAAAACAGACTATTGCACCAATTTTAAGCACACTACTCAAAGCAAAGAGAATTTTGAATGTCTGAAAGCAAAGTCGTATCCCAAGAGGCTGCACGATTTCTTGAAGACCATCGCATTACTAAAGTTTGGTTTGCAAATGAAAAAGACACCCCTCCCCCAGATGCTCAAAAAATGAACTTCTCTTGCCTATGCTTGGTATTGTCGGGCCAGTATGAGGTTGAATTCAGCGTTAGTGGCAAGCAAACAGTCGTCACAATTGCTCCTGGTGAAGCACTCTTCACCCCTCCACTGTGCTGGAACGTACCTACCTGGAAAACATCGTGCAAAACAATCAACTTTCTTTTTTCCCCGACACAAACAGGCTTAAGCATCAATATCTGCCAAAGTGGCAACCAATTAGCACCACCCTCAAAAGGAAGCATACCCGGCAGCCTGAAAAATGAAGGTCGGTTGATAGAAAGCGCACTTAACGAAATTGCTTTTACCAATCCATCAAACCCTGCAGCGCCATGTCTTGCCGAAGCTCTGATTAAGCACTGCTGCCACCTGGACTCCCTTAATATTGAATCGATCAGCCGCATCCAAAGCCGGTGGGAGCATATATGCATTTATCTGCAAGAAAATTATGGTCCAGATATTACCCGTGAGTCCGTAGCCAGAACGTTCGCCATGACTCCCAACCATCTGTCCAAGCTTTTCAAGCAAGGAGGAAAGTTAGGATTTAACAGCTATCTGACCTTTGTCCGCATTACTCAGGTTAAACACCTGTTAAGCAATCATTCTCTCAACCTCGATGAAATATCGGAAAGAACAGGCTTCAGAAGTGGTGATTATCTGGGAAGAGTTTTTCGCAAGAGCACTGGAATTACACCCGGTGAATATCGGGCAAAGTACATTAACAAAAAAGCATTACAACCACTGATCAATCATTAAAAAAAACGGTCTCATCACCACCTGAGACCGTTACTCTTATTGCACAACTCCTGAATCAAAATCCATTATTAATTGCTGTTTCCCGAAACCAGTGACCACTCTTCTTAACAGTTCGGGTTTGTGTTGCCAAATCAAGACTCACCAGACCATAGCGGTTTTTATAGGCATTTAACCAGGACCAGCAATCAATAAATGTCCACAAATGGTAACCCCTGACATTGCACCCTTCAGTGTGGGCCCGATGGATCCATTGCAAATGATCCTGAATAAATTCTATGCGATAATCATCCTGAATTTCTCCAGCGGCATTTGCGAAAGCCATTTCCCCCTCAACACCCATACCATTTTCGGAGATATAAACTTCAATGTTATTGTAGTTATCACGAAGATCCAGCAATGTATCGTAGACCCCTTTTTCGTAAATTTCCCAGCCTCGGTGCTTATTCATTTTGCGGCCCGGCATGGCATAATAATCATAAAATTTCCAAGGGACAAACGGTGCATCTGCTGGATAAGGCTCTGTCCTGGCCTTCACCCGACGGGGCTGATAGTAATTAAAGCCCAAAACATCTATGGTATTTGCTGCAATGACGTCGAGATCTTGTCGCTCATATTTTGGCAGTTGTTCATGCTCCTTCAACAACGCCACTAGCTCTTTCGGGTATTTACCTTTTGTCACTGGCTCAAGAAATGCCCGGGTATTGAATAGATCAGCCAGGCGAGCGGCTTCGATATCTTCCGGTGACTGACTACGAGGATACGTAGGCGACATATTCAGAATAATGCCAATTTTACCGGTTAGATTTAGTCGACGATAGCGATCAATAGCACAAGCATTGGCTAAAACAAAGTGATGAGCGACTTGCACTGCTCTGCGGAAATCGACGACACAGGGTAAATGATAGACATTCAGGTATCCTGCCTCAACCGGCACAATAGGCTCATTCTGGGTGAACCAGTAATTCACCTGATCACCAAACAACTTAAAACATTGTTCAGCATAGTCTGCAAAGGCTTTCACCGTACTCCTTGATTCCCAACCACCCTGTTCCATCAATGGTGCAGGAAGATCAAAATGATATAAGTTAATGACTGGCTCAATACCATTTTGCTTCAACTCATCGATCATGTTTCGATAAAAGGTTACCGCTTCTGGATTAACCTCTCCTACCCCCTCAGGGATCAAACGAGACCAGGATATCGATGTTCGAAAAGAGTTATGCCCAAGACTTTTCATTAACGCAATATCATTTTTATAGTTATGATAAAAGCTTGAGGCATCAGCAGGGCCAATCTGATTATGGAATTTATCAGGTTCCTGCTGATACCAAAAATCCCAAACATTAAAACCTTTTCCTCCCTCTCCAGCTCCCCCTTCCGCCTGTGTGGCAGAAGTTGCGCTGCCCCACCAGAAACCTTCAGGAAATGTGTATTGTAATGATTTCATGAAAAATATAATTCCAAAATACGACGCAATCAGATGTAGTTCAGGAATCAACAAGTGTACTGGGAGAAAGGAGCCTTAGTTATTGATTCACATCAACGAATTTTGTTTGCCCAGAAAATTCACTCACTTCCCCTATAATTCACCTCCTCAAAAAACTATTCAGGCCATACTACCCTTAAATGTCGTGAGTAGATTATCACTAAAATTATAAAAACCTGATCATTTAAAAAATTATTTTAAGCGCACCAGAGCTTTAAAACGGCATCTAATCATATTTTCTATCAATTTGACCTGCCGTTAAATAAACATGACCAATCAGACATATCAACTGCAATCCTTCAGAGCAACACAACTCCTACTTGTAATTGAGATTTCCAACTCCATTAAAACTCACAATAGAAACTACCCCCGGATTAAAACACAAACGATATATCCGAAAAAAGAACTCCTGCTCAAACAAACAGGAGTTCTTCAAGCTATCAGAACACACTGATATTATAAGAAGCGACTACTTTAACGTCGTTACGGTCATCCTTCACATCCGTATCGCTGGTACGCAGGAATGCAGGCATTACACCCAACCACAATCCTTTCATTGGTCCCGCTTGAACGGTGTAAGTGAGCTGAAAGTCCAAACCATGCATCTTACCGTCACGGGTGCCATTCAGTCGGGTGTCATTATCATTTTTCTCGAAGTTATCCCAACCATAGTTGTAATTAAACCCAGCTTTCAGCCCTTGTAAATTACCTTCAAATGAGTAGGCTGAACCAAACATGATCACCTTCTGACCATCATGAACAAAGTCATCCAACTGCGATGTGGTGCTCAAGAAGGTGCGAGAATCACTATTTGCCCAAGCGCTCAGACGGAAAGTGTATTCACCGAAGTCAGGTGCTTTTGTTTGACCATAACCCGCCTTGAACATCCAATTGTCTTTATTCAGTCTAAGACCGGTACTCCAAGTATGTTCTCGCTCTGTACCTCCTTGTTTGTAAAAGGCCTGAGAGGCACCCTCCTCAAATTTGCCTGATTGATAGTAAGAGATAAGGGTCAGTTTGCCCATCTCATTCAGATCGAAACTATAAGATCCGGCCAGGTGATAATTGGTACGAAAATCTTTACCTTCACCGTAGGCCACATCAACCCAGCCTTTATCATCCAGCGTGTAACGCAAGCCCAAAGAGTGGATATAGTCAATTTCCATACCCTGATCATTGGGATCATCATAGTCCTGTCTGGCATGCCATTTGTTGGTTATAACACGAAATTCATCATCCCAGTCACTTTGGAATTGATCTGCCCAACCGTAAGCAAGCTGAAGGGCACCCATGTTGAACTTGGCATCCAAGCCTCGATAAGCATGTGCGTTAACACCAGCAGAAGTTCCGATAGTACCTGCATAAATATCGGTATAACCGGCATTTACTTTGGCACCCATGGCCTCATTACCGAACTTCATTTTCAGACGCGCTTTATTGAAGCGAGAAGAATTACGCTCTTCACCAATGCTCTTATCATAATAAAGAACTTCTGACTGGCCATGTCCACTGCCATTCAACAAATCAATGTTACTTACGGCTGAAAAATCCATACCTAACCAGCCATTAAAAAAACCGGACTTAAAGTTGGCATTCAGACCTAAAGCGTGAACACGAATACCTTCCCCCATAGTGTCGTGGTCACGCTCTCGACCATAATACATGATACCCATGTTCATGGAGGAGCCATCAACAAATCCTTCTTCGTTATCAGCCATGACAGCCCCGGAAGAAAGAACAGCAACAGCGGTAATTGCGCTGGCAATGAGTGTTTTTTTAAACATCATGAACTTCCCTTCACCACCTATTATTTTTGCTCTACCAATTAAAAATAGGCTCTCACTTTTGACAAAGAAGATTCCTTGTCACAAAAAAAAGCTTTTATTAGACATCCGTCTTGCACAATGCTTATCTACTTATGAAACCTATAAACTCGATTTCAAAGTGAAAGCAAGTTTACTCACAAAGCAATCATAATTGAATTTAATCTTTAACAAAGATTCACAAACCTTTGCCTTAGGTCAATATTTTAAAAATTTTCCGCTATAAAACAGGAGCATATTTCCATACACAAAAATACCCACCTTTACTCATAAAAAAATGAATCAAAAAACCGGTATTCATACTTTTTTACGCATTAAGTAAATTAAATGAATCATTCCCCAAAACCTCAAAACTTTACAATTGATGACCTGAGTCAATCCATGCCAGCATATAAGTATTTACCACAATGCAGTCAATGGCATTATTTATCATATTTTACTGAAAATTTTTCTAGCGAACTCAAGTTACAGACGGACCGTGGAGAACCCAATGGAAAAAGTGATTGAACGGGTGGAGCAGATACTGCTACCGCTCGCCAGTAAAATCGCCAGCATTAAATACCTGGTAGCCGTTCGTGATGGTGCTATTTTTGCCATGCCATTCCTGATTGTCGGCTCGCTGGTTCTCTTACTTTTGAACCTCCCCCTCAGTGACCCTAATAATTTCATGTACTCACAGTGGTATACCAACCTGATGACCGAATATAAAGGGGACTGGCTACAACCGTTTTACGCCACCATGGGAATTGCCTGTATCTTTATTAGTTTTGGCTTGGGCTCAAGCCTCGGCAAGCAATACGGATTACCGGAAATCCCCAGCGGTTTTTTATCACTGTTTGCCTTTATGCTTGTTGCTGCACCGGTCACCGGATGGCCTCCTGCCATCAACGCTTCGTATCTTGATGGTAAGGGCATGTTCACGGCCATTATTGTCGGCTTCCTTGCTGTTGAAGTGTACCGCTTGCTTGTCACCAAAAATCTGACCATCAAGCTTCCAGAGCAAGTGCCACCGGCTATCGCCCGGTCCTTTGAATCCCTGACACCGGTTATTGCTATTATCCTCATTCTTCAACCCATCAACATCACGCTCTCTAATATGGGTGATGGAGTGCTGTTGCCTCAACTGCTGATGGACCTGTTCAAACCCCTGATCTCGGCTTCTGATTCTCTTGGTGCCCTGCTATTCATTGCCTTCATCATCCACCTGCTTTGGTTCTGCGGTTTGCACGGCGCTAATATTGTAATGGGAGTCGTTGGCACATTTACTCTGACCAACTTGCAGATGAATCAGGAGGCTTTGGCTGCCGGTGAGCATTTACCGACCATTTTCGCAGGTGGTTTTCTGGATAACTACATGAACCTTGGTGGTTCTGGTGCGACTCTCGGACTTGCCATTGCCATGGCAATCAGCAAAAGTGCCCATTTAAAATCCATTGGTCGTATATCAATCGTACCAGGGGTATTTAACATTAATGAACCAATTCTGTTTGGTGCCCCCATCATTATGAACCCGATTCTGGGTATCCCTTTCATTCTTGTTCCGATGATCAACGTAACAATTGCGTACTTCGCTACCTCAATGGACATCGCTGGCAGAGTCGTAGCACTCGTGCCCTGGACCACGCCCGGCCCCCTGGCAGCGTTTCTAAGTACCAACTTCAATTTCGGATCGCTGTTCCTCGCCCTCGGCCTTCTGGTTCTTTCCACCTTCTTATACCTGCCGTTCCTGAATGTGTACACCAAGTCACTGATGGCACAGGAACAGGCTGAGCGGGTTAAAAAGGCTGCAATGAACAATCCAGCCATTGCTTAACATATTCAATATGTGTGTGCCTCTTCATAAACAGCAGCAGAGGCACCCATCTTGCAACAAAACCTATGATGGAGCTTATCAAATGATTAGAATTTTTCTTTGCTGCAGCGCAGGCATGTCCACAAGCATGCTGGTAAAAAAAATGGAGCAGGCAGCTGCTGAGCGCAATCTGCAAGTAGAGATCGCAGCTTTTTCCATGGCGGACTTCGACGATGCGATCCAAAAGTATGACGTTTGTCTTCTCGGACCACAGGTCAAGTTTAAACTGGCTGATTTTCAGGCTCAGGCAGCAAAGCTGAACAAGCGTGTAGAAGCTATTGAACCAATGACTTATGGCATGATGAAAGGTGAAGTAGCACTAGATCAGGCATTGAGCCTGCTGGAACTGGCATAACCAATAATCTTCAAACCAATACCAGCCTGTGAGTCAGGCTGGCAACATCACTTTCGAAGAGAGAAAAAGCATTGAACGTTGATAACGTTATAATGGAATTGATCGTCAAATCCGGCACAGCCCGTAGTTTGGCTATGGAAGCTTTGACACACGCAAGATGCGGAGAATTTGAAAAGGCAGAAGAAACACTTGGAAATTCTCGTGAGGCTGGCAGGCTGGCTCACAAAATGCAAACCGCGTTGATTGCAGCCGATGGTGGAGAAGGCAAAGTACCAGTTACACTACTGATGGTTCATGCCCAAGATCATCTGATGACTGCAATGCTTGTCCAGGATATGGCCGAAGAGATGATTCGTCTCTATCAACGTCTGGAAATGATCTGATTTTTTATACTCTAGCATGCAGTTTTAATGAGCTTGACGTTTCTGAACCTCTTTTTCATCGGGCTTGACGAAGTGAAGCGACATCACACTTCGCCAAGCTCATGACAAAGGGAGTCCCAGTCAAAACTATTGAAACCATGTACTGGTCACACAACCTATTTTGTTTGCACTTAACAGGACAGCAAAATGGCAAGCATATCGGATGTAGCAGCACTGGCAGGAGTCTCCAGAGCAACCGTATCCAGGGTACTTAACGAAACGGGTCAAATTAGTAAATGTACCAAAATACGAGTTAATCAGGCTGTTGAAAAGCTAAATTACCGCCCTAATCCTTTTGCTCGTTCATTAGCCACCTCCTCCACAAACACAGCGGGATTAGTGGTGACTTCTTATCGTGGATCTTTTTTCTCTGAACTGTTGGCAGAAGTGCAAGAGGAGATGGACCGGCAGGGTAAATTTCTTCTGATCAGCAGAGGCAAACGCTCTCGAAAAAGCGAGCTGCAGGCTATTCAGAAGTTAATGGATATGCGTTGCGAGGGCCTTATCCTCCACACCAGAAATTTACACGACGAAGAGCTTTTAGAGTTAAAAAACGAAAAGACACCTTTTATTTTACTCGATCGAAAAATTAACGGTCTGGAGGATCGATGCGTTGTCTTTGAACACGAAGAAGCGGGTCGACTGGCAGTAAATCATCTGCTTCAGCACGGTCACAGGAAAATTGGCTGTATTGCGGGGCCAAGACATAGATTGACTGCCCGACTGCGATTTCAGGGCTACGAAATGGCACTTAAGGAATCCGGCGTTGAATGCAATGAATCCCTTATTGCAGAAGCAGATTATGATCGACAAGGTGGTTATCGAGCCATGTCGGAAATTCTGAGCAAAAACCCGGATATCACAGCAGTCTACTCATGCAGCGAGGAGATGTGCGCAGGAGCCTTTGACCTACTCAGGGAACTCAATATCAAAGTACCTGAAGATATCTCCATCGTCAGCTTTGATAGTGTTAATCTTTGTACCGTAATGACTCCTGGAGTAACTACAGTGCATTTCCCAATAAAAGAAATGGCGGCCTGTGCTGCCAAGGCGCTCTCCAGTTTGATGGACGGGCATACCTTATCAACACTGAAAACGTTTAAACCGGAATTACGACAGAGAGAGTCAGTCAGAGTTCTGAATTAACACAGGTTTGTATGGAACAGATCATGAATAGTCTTAAGCTTACTATTATCGGCGGTGGTAGCAGTTACACCCCAGAATTGGTTGACGGTATTATTCGCCGAATAAATAACCTGCCCGTGACTGAAATCTGCTTAGTCGATGTGGAAGACGGTGAGCAAAAAGTCAATATCATTACCAAACTTACCCAGCGAATGATTGCTAAAGCCGGACTTGACATTAAAGTATGGGCTACGCTGGATCGGAGAGCTGGTATCAAAGGCGCTCATTTTGTCATGTCTCAGTTTCGTGTCGGTGGCCTTGCTGCCCGCGCCCGAGATGAAAGAATACCACTGAAGTATAACGTTATTGGTCAGGAAACTACCGGCCCCGGTGGCTTTGCCAAGGCCCTGAGAACCATTCCAGCCATATTGGATATCTGTCGTGATATTGAAGAGCTGGCACCCAATGCCTGGCTGATAAACTTCACCAATCCTGCAGGTATGGTCACTGAGGCAGTCAACAAATACACAAATGTTAAAGTCATGGGACTTTGTAATGTTCCTATCAACATGCATCATTCAATTGCACGCACTCTTGGAGTGGTGCCTGATGAGGCATCTCTGGAATTTGCTGGCCTGAACCACATGGTCTGGGTACACAAAGTTACCGTACGTGGTGAAGACAGAACCCGGGAAGTTTTACACTGCCTTGGTGATGGCGACAGCCTGAACATGAACAATATTGCTGAAGAGCCCTGGGACAAAAGTTACCTGAAAGCTCTTGGCGTCATTCCCTGCCCTTATCATCGTTATTTCTACATGAAAGAAGCTATGCTGGCCGATGAATTAAAAGCAGCAGAATCTGGTGGCACGCGGGCAGAGCAGGTAATGAAAACAGAGAAAGAGTTGTTCGAACTATATGCAGACCCGGATCTTGACCACAAACCTGAGCAATTGGATAAACGCGGCGGTGCTCTATATTCAGAGGCTGCTCTCAATTTAGTAGATGCAGTCTGGAATAATAGAAAAGCGATTGCTGTTGTGAATACCCGCAATAATGGTGCCATCAATAATCTTCCTGATGATGCAGTTGTTGAAATCAGTGCCATGGTGGATGCTGATGGTGCCCACCCACTCTCATTTGGAACCATGCCTACTCATCTCAATGGCCTGCTGCAACAAGTCAAGGCCTATGAAACCCTGGCAGTGGATGCTGCCGTGCATGGTGATTATGACAAAGCGCTGATGGCCATGGCCACCAATCCACTGGTACCTGACCTGGCCACTGGCAAGAAAATTCTCGACGAAATTCTCGCTGCTAACAGGGATTTTCTACCGCAGTTTGCGGGCCTAAAGGGTTAGCCTTCGTATTAGCTGAAATCATTTGGACAATGATTTCAGCTATGAACATGCTTGAAGAGTGACCATCCAAGTTAACAGCCCGGGCAATGTCACTCCTTCAATTAATCACACTTGTTTCCTCTATATTTCGTATGCAATTAATCGTTAATGCCGATGATTTCGGCCTGACCCGCGGCGTAAATCTGGGTATTATTGAAGCCTTTCAACAGGGTGTTGTGCGCTCTACCACATTGATGGTTGGTATGGCTGCACAACGTCATGCTGTCGCTCTTGCAAAAGAAAACCCGGGCTTAAAGGTAGGCATCCATCTGCGCCTGACTGCTGGAAAACCAATGGCTGATAATGTTAAGAGCCTGCAAAACGGTAAGGGTGATATGCAGAATTTGAGTCAGTTTATGAACAACCCAAACATGTGCCCGCAAGAAGTCGAAAGAGAGCTGCGAACTCAAATTGAGCATTTCCTGAGCCTGGGGCTTCCCCTGAGTCATATTGACGGTCATCACCATTGCCATCATCATCCACTGGTTGCGCCAATAGTGAGCAAGCTCTCTGATGAATATCAGATCCCCGTTCGCCCTGCCAACGAAACTATTGAATATAACGGCAACTCTCTGGCCTTTTCTGATCAGTTTTATGGCGATGACTTGTCAGTTGATCATTTCTTAGGTGTTATCAAGGCCTATGTAGGCCATGTACAGGTGCTGGAGTTAATGGCTCACCCTGCCTTACTGGATGAATCTTTATTATCGGCCAGCAGTTATACCATAAACCGAACCCGTGAGCTGGCTATTCTGACAACGCCATCATTACCGGCAATGCTCGGTGAACTGGGCGTAACCATATCCGACTATGACTGTTTAAAGGACTGAATCACCATGTCTTCAACACTCTCAATCAATAATCAGCCACTACTGCTAGGTGTTGATGGCGGGGGCACGTCCTGCCGAGCCAGAATCACTGACCTGCAAGGCACCATTCTGGGTGAAGGCTTTGCAGGCAGCGCCAATCCACGCGTGGGCCTGGACCTAGCATGCAATGCCATCCTTCAAGCCACCAGGGAGGCAATGGCAACGGCAGGACTGGAAGACAAAGACTTTGCTCGTATATATGCTGGCTTGGGTCTTGCCGGTGTCAATCAGAAAAAGGAGCGGAATTTAGTGTTAGAGTGGGGCTTTCCATTTGCCGGTATTTTTTTGGAAACGGACGCCTACGCTGCCTGCATGGGTGCATTCAATGGCCGGGATGGTGCTATTTTAATCTTGGGAACCGGATCGTGTGGCGCAAGCTTAATCAATGGAGAGATGAAAACCCTGGGAGGCTGGGGCTTTCCCATCTCGGATCATGGTAGCGGTACGACACTTGGCCTGAATGCCATTCGTTACTCCCTGCTGGCCCACGAAGGCATGAAACCAGAAACACCTTTGAGTCGTGCGATTATGGCCAGGTTTGACGACAATCCTGAAAATGCTGTTGCCTGGCAGGATAGCGCCCTGCCCAAGGACTACGGCGCATTTGGGCCGATCATTACAGAATATCTTGCACAAGGAGACCCCCTCGCCCAACAGCTGATGAAGTCTATTGCGGAAGATGCCGCGATGTTAATTCGAAAACTACATCAAAGGGGAGCAGAGCAATGCGCCCTGGTTGGAGGGTTGAGTAAGCATGTAATGCCATGGTTACCGGAAGATGTTACAGCCATTGCTAGCCTGCCTCAACATGATGCCATGTACGGTGCTTTATTGATGGCAAGAAAGCTTCTCTGATTCATATCCAGAGCCAGCCCCCGGTCGGATGAACTCCGGGGGCTGATCATGGTGCAACATAATAGCAGTAAATGACGATGCCTTTCAGCGCTCAGCAATCCGACAGGTTAGAACTGGCAACAAACAGCTGACTACCCGCAGCAATATCCAGTGTCAGTAGGGTATTGGCTGCCACAAACACACTTTCACCACGCCCGAGGGTGTGTTCATCATTGATTGTCACTGCACCCTCCATCACTAATACCACCATCGGTTGTGGCCGGGCAGCCCGGTACATGGTTCGACTGTGCTGAACCGCTATTTTTTCCAAGGCAAAATCTTCCACCGCCGCAGGATACCCGACCCGGTTATCCCCCAGGTCAACGCCAGCAAGTATCTCAGGCACTACTGCTTCGGTTCTGATGATCTTGAGCAGCTCCGGTACGTCAATGTGTTTGGGAGTCAGTCCCGCTCGCAATACATTGTCAGAGTTGGCCATCAGTTCAATATTCTGCCCCTTCAGGTACGCATGAGGAATGCCCGCGTCCTGAAAGATGCCCTGCCCCGGACTGAGATAAACCAGATTGAGCAAATAGATGGAGAGCATTCCGGGCTCTAGCTGCCCATGATTGCTATCCACCGCCTTTAGAAACCAGTGGTCCGGTGAGTCAATGCCGGGTGCAGGCTCTGCACGCAGTCGCACCGCCAAATCAGCCATAGACGTGAAAAGACGTTCATCAGGCTCCAGCATAATTTCGCAATAAAACTGCTCCATACCCAACATTGTCAAACGTTCCGCCAGCTCAGTCATCTCGGGATGCTGTCGCAAACAGGCAGTGGCAGAAGCCACTGTACGAAAACCGTGCAACAACCAGAAGTCGCTTAATGCCACCATCAGTTCCGGCTTGTGGTTGGCATCCCGGTAGTTGCGATTGGGAGCATCCAGAGCTATGCCCTCCTCACTCTCCCAGTTGAATCCGTCTCTGGCCTGGGCCAGGTTGGGATGCACCTGAATGGAGAGCATTTTCTCTACATCCAGCACTTTGAGCAAAAATGGCAGGGTGGCAAATCTGTCTGCCACTGTGCGTCCCAACAGCAGTTCGCAATTGTCACTGATCATAGCCGCCAGGCTATTACCATCAACTAATGAAGGCGACTTCGGATGAGCACCCAACCAGAGCTCTGCCCAGGGTTGCTGACCAAGAGGACGACTCATCAGCTCGGGCAAAAATTGCTGACCACCCCAGTCGTAATGCTGAACACTGCCCTGCAACGGATAGATACTGGTCATCATTACAGCTCCAGTTCCTGGCTGATGTAGGCCATTAGCTCCTGTTGACCCCGGCAGGTGGCCAGTGTCGTGCGAAATTCATCGCGCATAATCCGCCGTGCTAATTGCGCAAATATTTTCATATGGGTATTGCCAGCGTCGCTGGCCCGTACTGTCAGCATAAAGACCGTATCAGTCAGCATCTCATCTCCTTCGTTCCAGAGTACCGGCTCCTTGAGTTTCATAATACTGATGGTGTTGGCGGCAATGCTGTCAGACTTGCAGTGGGGAATAGCGATACCAAAACCAAGCATGGTGGGTGAGATACCCTCACGCTCCCAGATGGCGGTTTCTGCCCCCTGTACATCAATCAGTCGGTCATTTACCAGCAGGTTGTCGATCAGTGTTTTGATGACTTCTGCTTTGTTACGACAATCGGCGTCTACCAAAATGGTTTCCGGCGTCAAAATTGCCAGATCATTCGCTGATGCCTGCCGGTGACGAGCCAGCAAGGCACGTACGTCATCTGCCGTTTCCTGTGATATAGCTTCTACCAACAGGGCTTTGCAGGCATCTGCGTTCAGCGTACTGATAGCCTCTTTTACCTCAGGAATCCGTGGTGCTCCCAGGCTGATTTCATCCAGTTGCAATCCCACCAGCAGGGGCATATGGTCCGGATCACCGGCAAACTCACCACACATACCCACCCACGAGCCGGCTTTATGCACTTCATCAACAATGTGCTTTAACAGGCGCAAAAATGACGGATTGAGGGAGTCGTAAAGATAGTCAACGCGATCATTGCCCCGGTCAGCCGCCAGGAAGTACTGAGTCAGATCGTTGCTGCCAATGCTGAAGAAGTCCACATAGCGAACCAGCTGGTCGATGATAAATGCGCATGACGGCACTTCCAGCATCATCCCGAGGGGGACCTTCGGGTTGTGGTCAATTTGCTGCTCAGCCAGTTCGGCAATCACTTGATTGCTAATCTCACGTAACCAGCGAGCTTCTGCCACTGTGGCCACCATGGGCACCATGATTTTGCACTGTCCATGCACTGCGGCTCGGAAAATGGCGCGCAACTGGGTTTTAAAATGGTCAAGGTATTCCGGATAGATGCGCACTGCCCGATAACCCAAAAATGGATTCTCTTCGGCACCAATGCGGAAATAGTCCACCGGTTTATCACCGCCGATATCCATTGTGCGGATAATCACCGGACGATCACCACCGCACTCTAGCGCCTGGCGATAAATAGCCAGCTGTTCCTCCTCATCCGGTGCTTCAGCGCGATCCATGTAGAGCATCTCGGTACGGAACAGACCAATGCCTTCTGCACCATTGGCAAAAGCACTGAGCGCTTCTTCAGCACTGGCAATGTTGGCTGCGACCTCAATATTAAGGCCATCTGCCGTTTGTGCTTTGTCGTTTAGATAGCGCTGGCGACGCTTACTCAGGCGAGCCAGTTTGTCCTGTTCCAACTGGTAATAACGACAAACCGCAGAGGATGGATCAGCAATTAACAGTCTGTTGTCAGCATCGAGTATGCAGCGCTCACCAGCAGGAATATGTTGACGAGCCTGATCAACACCCACCAGCACGGGAATACCAAAGGACCGTGCCAGAATAACGGTGTGAGAAGTAGAGCCACCTGACTCCAACACCAATCCCTTCAGGCAAGCACGATCCAAGGCCAGGAACTGGCTCGGTGCCAGGTGGTTGGCAATACAGACGGTGTCTTCGCTCAGGTTTTGTTCTACCGTCTGAAAGCTCTGTGGGCCATAGGCCGTGACGATCAAACGGCTGCAGATATCACGAATATCCAGTACCCTCTCGCGCAAGTAGTGATTACTGGCTCCGGCGATGAGCTGCTCATAATGGTGTTGCGTTGCCAGCACTGCCCCAAGCACGGACAACCCGGCCAGCAAGCCCTGCTTCAGATGGCTGACCAACTCCGGATCTTCCAGCAGTGCCAGATGGGCCCTGACAATGGCCTGCTGTTCGCCACTACTCTGTTGAGCCTCCAGTTTCATGGCCGCCAGCAGCTGCTCCCTGACCTGCGCAAAGCACTGACTTTCCGCTTCGATGGAACCATGTTCAACACTTTCAACTGACAGCATCAGTACCGGCTCGCCCAGATGCATTACTTTGCCAGCGCCAACTCCTGGGCTGACCGACACTCCACGAAAGCTATGCATTGGTTCGCATTGCAGCATATAAGGCAGTGGCTTTTTATCATCACTAGCGGGCAACTCCACCACGGCATCATCACAGTTATGGAAGTCACCGTTGAGGAACTGAAGCAGTTGTTGTTCAGCAATAGCCAGATTCTCGCTTTCACCCTCAATGGCTATCAGACACTGATCACCCATAGCGATATCACAGGAAATCATGGACAGTACACTGCTCGCGCTAGCTGTTTTCTGATTACTCAAGTTGGTAATCTGAACCTTGCAGCCCAGTGGCTTGACCCGTTCCATAATGGCACTGGCTGGTCTTGCGTGGAGTCCGTTAGGCAGCGGAAAGCGGTATTCAAATGTGTGCTTATTTTTCATGGTCAACTACATCACCAATAATGAAATCGGAAGAAATTGGTCAGATTTATTTATCGTTTCTGATGGGATTACTTCTGTGAACCTGTCAGGCGATCAATAATTTCGTGCGGAGCTGAAAGAATGTCATCTATTGTGACCGTGACAACGGTCATACCTGCAAAGCGGGCAACGTCATCAATGGCCATATCATCGGTTAGAATCACAACATCTGCGCAACGCAAGTCAATGGGGGTGATTGGATTGATAATACCCAGTGCACCCTGAGTCTCAACCTTGATGGCATACCCCTTAGTTCTGGCACAACGCTCGAGCACGTCTGCTGCCATATAAGTCTGGGCAATACCCGTCGTGCAAGAGGTCACAGCGACAATATTCAGCGCGGGAGCCATCAATGATTTCCTTCAGTCAGTTTATGGTCGTTATCTTATGACTGAGAGCGTCTGACCGAAATCCTAAAAAAACATCATTAATGGTACTTAAATATCATTAGCCCAAAACTCTCCCGCTTTTTACCTGAACATTGACAAAGATCAACATTACCTGTCACAACTATCTGCCATAACTGGCCCGATATTCCCCCAGCGTCATACCCGTATGGCGGCGAAAGACTCTGCCCATATAGCTACTGTCTTTAAACCCGGTACGGCTGGCAATCTCAGAAATAGTCATCTGATACTGGCTTAACAGCATTTTGACCCGGTCAATCCTGACCAGAGTCAGGTATTCATTAAACCCCATCCCCCCCTCCTCGCGAAACAGGCGCGATAGGTGGTTTGCGGAGATGCCGTATTCCAGGGCAACCGTTTCCCGGGTAATACCCGCGCCAAAATTCTTTTGCAGATAGAGCGTGATGGCACGCCATTTGTAGTGCGTTACTGATTGCGGCAGTTCTTCTTTATCTACGGTTTTTTCACGACAGTAGCGTAATAATGCTTCTGCCACACAGCCAGAAACAGGGCTCTGTCGCTGACTGAGAGCAAGGTCGTTAAGTACTTTTTCAAGGTAAAAGCCTTCCTGCTGCAAAGCCTCGTTGATGGTTGCCTTGACCACCGAGATTTTCCCTTCTGCACTGGATTCGGTCAGACTCATACCAATCTGGTAATGGCCGAAAAGAATGGTCAGGGCGCGACAGTCGCTGTACCAATCGGGAAGATCCCAGGTTTGGGCCGGGATGAATATGACTTCACCCGCCTGTAGGACAATCTTTTTGTACTCTCCCATGTGACCAATAGCAGTAAGATACTCCCCCTCCAGGACATAAATGATCCTGGAAAACTTCACCAGAAAGGCATTCTCTGGATAGTTATCGGTATGGGAAGCAAACCAGACCTTATGGGAAACCCGGGTAGTGAGAAGTTGATCGATACAAGCGTTAATCTGTGCAAATCGGTTCATAGAATTAGCAATCCAACTCTGAATTTGCGCATTTTATGAACATACTGTTTCATTTTGTTGACGTGTATCAACAGGTGGTACAAAACTGGAAAAATGTTACAAAAGTGCGACATCTGAATTAATTTGCAGATTCACGAGTTCAGGGTTCTGCTTTATATTCCCCCCTGCGTGATCAATGTTGTTCGCCTTTGTGAAGCAACCATTTATCCATCACAAAACTCGCCTTTGTCACTGTATTTATCTTTTGTGAATCGTCCGGGCCTGATTCTTTCTGTTGGGGGGAAGTTATGAAAAAAGATCTTGCTACATTAAAGCGGCACCTGCTGACTGGTACCAGTCATATGTTGCCGTTTATCGTTGCCGGCGGTGTCCTGCTGGCACTGTCCGTTATGCTCAATGGTAAAGGCGCCCAGCCGGAAGGTATCTTTCTGACGGGCATCTGGGATATGGGCATTGCCGGTTTTACCCTGTTTATACCGGTGCTCGGTGGTTACATCGCATACTCCATTGCTGACCGTCCGGCACTCGCTCCGGGTATGATCGGTGCCTATCTGGCCAATGCTAACGGGACCGGATTCCTGGGAGCCATTGTGGTCGGTTTTCTGGCTGGTTATGTGGTCAACCAGTTGAAGAAAATTCCTCTGCCCAACAATATGAAAGCCATTTCCACCTATGGCATTCTGCCTGTTGGTGGTACCTTCATCGTTGCCGCTATCGTTATCTGGGGGATCGGTCAGCCCATCGCCTCATTGATGGAAGCGCTTAACAGCTGGCTGTCAGGCATGGGCGGTGCTTCCAAAACTGTGCTGGGTGTCATTCTTGGTGGTATGACCGCCTTTGATATGGGTGGCCCGATCAACAAGGTCGCTACTCTGTTTGCCCAGACCCAGGTTTTTGAACATCCTGAGCTGATGGGTGGTGTGGGCGTTGCTATCTGTGTGCCTCCCCTGGGTATGTTCCTGGCAACCCTGTTGTCCAAAAGCCGTTACACCGATGAAGAGCGTGAAGCGGGTCGTGCTGCTGGCCTGATGGGCATGATCGGTATCACTGAAGGCGCAATTCCTTTTGCTGCCAACGATCCCCTGCGCGTAATCCCATCCATCGTCGTTGGTGGTATCGTGGGTAACGTGATCGCCTTCCATATGAACGTACTTAACCATGCACCTTGGGGCGGCTGGATTGTCCTGCCCGTTGTTGAAGGGCGTATGGGATACATTATTGCCACCATTGCCGGTGCCACAGTCACTGCCCTGATGGTTAACTACCTGAAAAAACCAATTGAGCAGCGCCAGCACAGTGAAGAGCAGAACGCTGCCGATGATGACGAGCTGGTTCTGGACTTTGAATAAACCCAGTAACAGCAAAAACTGATTTTATAACCCGAAATTGAGTACTTACTATGAAAATGCTGGCTGTAACCTCTTGCCCATCCGGTGTCGCCCATACGTATATGGCGGCTGAAGCCCTGGAAAAGGCCGCTAAAGACAAAGGCTGGGAAGTGAAAGTGGAAACCCAGGGCTCTTATGGCATTGAAAACCGTATCGAGCAGGACGAAGTAGCGGGTGCTGATATTATCCTGCTGACAAAAGACATTGCCATCAAGGAAGAAGAACGCTTCAGGAGTAAACCTATCGTGCGTGTGGGAGTGGCTGATGCGGTGAAGAAGGCCCCGCAGATCATTGAGCAGATTGCCAGGAAGCTGCAGGCTTAAACTCTTTGTCAAACTATTATGGCAAATGAAAACTGTTCGCCATGAACTGATAGACATCCTCCCTCAGCTAAGTCGCTGGGGGATTCGCGCTTACTCTCGCACAATTATGCTGAGGTCCCTGCTTCATCACCGGCTCTACTGAGCCAGTTCCACTGGCTTTAACGCCACGCCATGCAGCCATGGTGTTCTTTTCTACATTCACATCAGCATTTTCAGTATGCCCACACAGCACACAATAAAGTGAGCCTATGACTTCCGGTTTTCCTTGTTAACGTGACCACAAATAATGCAGCTGATGTATTGGAGTTTTACTGCCACCACATCCCCGCCTGACCATCGCTGTTTGTACTCAAACTGTCGCCGGCCGGAGAGTGTCAGGTTGGCTCGACCCGAAGCCTCATACCCTGAGCCCCTTTAACAACTATTTTTGCCCCCTGTACAACCGCCTGCGATGCTTCCACTTCCCATCGTGTGTCACCAATTTGCAGGCGGCTTAGTCCCGCTGGAATATCATGCTCAAGAGTTATGGTCCGGCCAACCAATGATAAAGCTCGATTATTTAGCTCAGGAGCATCAGTCTTATCATTGATCTTTTTGAAAAATCGCCAGTAAGCGTAAGTAAATAGCAGGCTTCCTGTGCCAAAAAAAATCACTTGAGTCGGCCAGCTCATCTCAGGGTTCAGCCAAATGACCGTAGCAATTACAACTGCGGAAACCGCACTGCCGATCAGAAAGCCCCCTAGCCCGAGCGCTTCAAAACCCAGCAGGGCAAAGGCCAGAACAACCCAATGCCATGCTTGTAGAGTAATGTCCATACTGATCTCAAACCTTACTTATTGTCTGTAGCATTGAAAAACTCTTTTATTCCGCCAATGGAACCAATTATGCTGCTTGCTTCAAGTGGGATCATAACAACCTTGCTGTTTTTAGCTGCACCAATGTCTGACAGTGCCTCAACATATTTCTGTGCGATAAAGTAATTCACCGCACGATGATCACCCTCTGCAATCGCCTTGGAAACCCTTTCTGTTGCCACCGCTTCCGCTTCTGCCAGTCTTTCCCTCGCCTCTGCTTCTCGTTTGGCGGCTTCAAGCTCACCCTCTGCTTTTAGAATACGTGCCTGTTTATGACCTTCAGCAACTTTAATCTCGGCTTCACGGGAGCCTTCAGCTTCAAGTATCTGGGCTCTCTTTTCCCGTTCGGCTTTCATTTGTCGGGCCATAGCTTCTACAAGATCATTAGGGGGCGCAATGTCTCTGAGCTCAATTCGGGTTACCTTAACGCCCCAGGGGTCCGTTGCCTCATCAACTTTTGTCAGTAGCTTTTCATTGATCCGGTCCCGGTTTGAGAGCATTTCATCCAGCTCCATTGATCCCAGGACCGCACGAATGTTGGTCATGACAAGATTTTTCATAGCTGTGTCCAGGCTGTTTACTTCATAGGAAGCCTTCACAGGGTCCTGTACCAGGTAAAAACAAACCGCATCAGTAGTTACCTGGGCGTTGTCGGCACTGATAACTTCTTGTGGAGGAATATCTAATACCTGCTCCATCATATTCATCTTTCTGCCAATCGAATCTATGAACGGTACTATCACATTGAGTCCGGGTTTCAGTGTTCTTGTATAACGTCCCAAACGCTCAACGGTATAATGAAAACCTTGAGGTACTGTCTTCACAGCCGTTGCCAGAACAGCAACAACGAGCAAGCCAAAAACCAACGCGGTTATTTCTAAGCCAAACATTCTTTATTTCCTCTTTAAATACCTGACAACAACATCTTTTTTAATTCTTGGCCATCAATGGAACTGTATCATTTAAGAAGACGGGAGCGTATTGATTTTTTTATGGCGCATAACCAACGCTGGCAACAATGACAATTCTTCCTTGAGCGACACATGCCCGGAATGTCCTTCCGGGAATTAATAACCTGAAAGCACTATGGAACTGCCCTGAAATAATTCCCACATTTCAGGACGCATCCCACAAAAACCGAGCTGCTTTTGCTTTTGCAGAAAACGGGCGACGGGTAGCGCCCAAGGAATCAGGGGTACTCTTTCGCAGACATTAAACAAATGTGCTTTTTAATCACGATAATTATACATACATAGACATCTAATAATTATCTGTTCTATTCACTTATAGACAAAAACCCGACAAATTAATGCAAGTATAAAAGGTTACCGGATAATCCTTGCCATATCACCCTATCATCGAGACATAAAAACAAACTACTTAAGCTGTAATCATTCTTATTGTGTCGCTGATTTTTCGGAACTAATGCAAATATTGCTTGCCTTACTCCTTGTCAATTTTGATCTTCTCCAGTGGGGTTTATCATGATATCCAGTAACAGTCAGATAGTCGCCAGCCAGTTAACCAATCTCTCTGATGACACCAGTGGCAAATCTGCGGCAGAGCACAGTGTTTCTACTGGAAATGTTTTTCGTACGGGAATTCGTCATTTATCATCAGCCTTTGGGAATCTACCCAATCCAATGTACTACATGGCCCGTCTTCCCGGGCAAATGTTGCCAGCAGTCCTGTTGTTGAGTCGCGCCATTAGCGCTGAAGGTAAATCGACGCCATGGTCCAGCGCAGTGCAAAAAGCAGATCATACCTTGAAAGATGGCGAAGCGGAAGGAATCGGACTGGCGCGCTTTCAGGGTACTGATTCAGATCCGCGGGCAGCAATGATTGCCAGGTTGGCTGAAGATGGTGGCGAGGCTGATATGCAGCGAATCATTCGCTCTATTGATGATGCACCGCAATCTGATGAAGCGCCAAATGAGAAAAAGACTCGTATAATCAAACGTTTTTGGGCTGCAACCGCACTTCCCGATAGCCTTAACCAACCAATAAAAGACGGTGATCTTACGCTTGACGGAAAGCTTGTCAGGACCGGTATTGCTGATGCTCCCAACGTACATTTGACCCAAAGACCCTCTCGAGATCGCTACGGCAAGTTTGTGATGGTATATCGCTTTGCCATGCAAGGCACAAAAAATATGGTCAAACAATCCCTGAGCGGTAATTGCGCAGATAAAGCTCCACTCGAACAAAATAGTGCGCACAACGTACCTTCACTGTGCAAAACTTCCAATATTCCTCCCAAGAGTTCCCAGTATTTCAGCGAGCTAAGCAACTGTTTCCATACAGACAGAAGTAACCCACCTGTTTACGCTGGACTGATAAAAAGCGCCGGCATGTATCTGAACAATTGTCCGGGCGCAATACCCGCTGGCGGTACGATTTCCGGATCGATGCAGATCAAGATCGATGACCCCGGGACGGCCGCCATCTTTCAGATTCGCAGTATGCCCGACCGTTTGCTGTACCGTGATTCAGCAGGTTTAACCTACGGGCTGTCCAGGGAAACCTCGGGCGCCAGCTATGATTCTCTGCTGGCAGACGGTATGCGCTTTGAACCGCAAACCCCCGTACCTTTTTCCATCAATGTTGAGCTGGGAGGGGACTCGATATTTTATCTGACCATCAAGGCTCGATCCGATTATAGCCGGTACACGAACGGTGACTGTAAACTGGTGTTCGATGAAGACAAAACGGCAGTAAATCAGGCCCTGTGTTGCAACGAACGGCAACAGGATGTCACTTACCTGTACGCGCAACCGCTGGGTTTCGGTCACTGGCAGAATGTGAAGTATCAGATCGATTTCAGTGACTACAGTAATGTCCATATTCAACCGGGGCGAGTGCAAGTGTTTATTGAAGACAAGAGGGTGGTCAATGCCAGACTTTTCATTGGCATCAATAATGACCCGAGCAGGGGCGGCGGCGGGTATTACGCCACCTTTGGCATCAAAGACTTGCAAAGCTATCAACCGACGACGGTTAAGTTCCGGGATGTCGAGTTTCACCAAGGCAAATTCCCTATTCCGCCCGAAATTAATTACCAACCTGCGACCAATGTAACCGGTCAGTGCGAGCAAAGTAGCTCTTTGCGTGGAGACGGTGCTGACTGATAAGAAACGGGATAGGATGGGTTCAGTGCAATCTCTGTACAATGACAGCGGAGTCAGGCAACCACTCCCAACTTTTGCAACACCCTTGATGGCGAGAATCCACCTGGAGCCATGGATTCCATCTTTGCGAGGATAACGGGGTGGTTCGGCCTTTTGCGGCAACCTGTAAGGTGAGAATGACAATGGTATCTTCTACAGCTGCCGTTTTTTAAAGGAAAACTTCCGTTTTTAAAGGAAAATAAAGAATGGATGTTTGATGTCTTCACTAAACGCATTCTATGATACCCATTGGCTTTGGGAAGGCTATCTGTAAAAAGGCAGTAGGATTTCAATTATTTTCTCAGGATACATTTTATGATGTTCAACTGGTTGTGTTTTTGCCCGAGAACCGTCTACCGGGAGTTACCAGTGCCAGGTGATTTCATTAAGTATTTTTGTCAGGCACCTCGTGATATCCAGCCACAGTCAAATAGTTCCCACTCGACAAACCAGCCTTTCTATTAACAACCGTCAACAGTCTTCAGAAAAGAAAAAAAGCTCTAGTGTTTTTCACTCGTAAATACAATATTCGTCGTTAAATCATTTCATATGTTATCAACATAAAACTTGAAACTTGATATATAATTTACCAGCTTGTCTCTTTCTTATTATTTCCACCATTTCACGGAGCTTTACATGTTCCTCCCACTGCTTGACTGGCAATACAGGGGTTTCTAGAGATATAACTAGCCACAACAACAACACATCAATCTCTGACACTAAATTAAATGTGTCAAATAACTTTGAGATATGCAAGAGAGTGCTTTTCAAGTGATTGTCATTCCACAAA
>JAQFVO010000157.1 GCA_027942505.1 Endozoicomonas sp.
TTGGACTTCTAATCAAGGAAAAAGTTTCAAGTTGATACTTTGCCTGCAAGATCAATGGGGACTGTAGACATTCAGATTCAGTTGATTGGCCACGTGACGTATCATTCGCATAGCTCGCACACTATTACCCACCTCGTCCAGCGGTGGTGAAAAGCCGGCAATGGCCATTTTTCCCGGAACTACAGAGACCAGGCCTCCACCTACGCCGCTCTTGCCTGGCAGGCCCACCAGAAAAGCCCAGTCACCGGAAAATTCGTACAGCCCCTCCATAGTCATCTCGGCCAGGATGGGTGTGATATTTTCCGATTGAATAACCTGTTTGCCGGTAATTGGGTTGGTACCATTGTTGGCCAGCGTTGCGCCAAGGGTTGCCAAATCATCGCAGGTTACCAGTGTTGAGCACTGTCGGGTGTAGACTTCACAGGCTTCCATCGGGTCGCAGAAGCAGTTGCCGGCGGCGTAGAGCAACCAGGCGATGGCGCGATTATGGAAGTTGGTGTCCTGCTCCGACTGATTGACCTCGTCACTGAGCGTTACGCGCTCAGACATCATCTGCTGCTGAAACTTGAGAATCATGCGCCAGCGGGACTCTTTATCCGCTGCATCGAGAAAACTGACGGTGGCCATCGCGCCGGCATTAACCAGGGGGGTCAATGGTTTATCCTGGTGCGTGGTCAGGGCCATGACTGAATTAAAGGGCAGGCCGGTGGGCTCGGCACCGATTTTTTCCCGAACCATCTCCGCACCTTTTTGCTCCATGGCCAGCGCCATGGAGCACACTTTGCTGATGGACTCCAGGGCAAAACCGTAATCGCAGTCACCGCTGTGAATCAGTGTACCGTCGCACCAGACGATGGACAGTCCACAAAGCTCAGAAGGCACACCAGCCAGAAACGGAATATAGTCGGCATTGGCGCCATCATGGCATTGACGGCCCATGGTAACGGCTTCATCGACCAAAGCCTGTAGTTGATCTTTGGAGTAAGTCATCGTCAGGCGCCTTTACTTTGAGATGTTTTTCGCGGCAGCACCGGAGAGGTGCTGTTCGGTCAGTTGCGGTGTGTGGGCATCTGAGGTGCTGGGAATACCCGGGTGCGAGTTCTCTATCTCCCAGGTGAAGGGGGCGAAATCACTCTGCTCATCTTTCCAGTGTGGTTTGCGGACTGCGTAAATGAGAAAGGGCAGGATGACAAAGACGACTGTCGCGGCAATCAGAATCAAGACGTAAGTGGTTGGGCTGCCAACGGCAATCTGTCCCGGTGGAATAAAGCTGAATAAAAAGGCGATGAGTGAGCCAATAAAGCCAATGCCGCCGAAGAAATACATGCCGCCCTTGCCACCGGGAATGGAATAGGGGCGGGGACGGTTGGGTTGTGAGAAACGCAAGTAGATGCCGGCGGCAAACATCAGCAAGTACATGATCAGGTAGAGAATGACGACCAGTTGACTGAGGATCTGGTAAGTTGCCTGAACCGATGGCATAACCACAAAGAGGATTGACAAAATGGTCACCAGGCCAGCCTGGAAAAGCATAATGTGAGTTGCCATGCCGTTTTTATTGGTATGTTGCCAGAAGCGAGGCAGGTAGCCAGCCTTTGCTACCGTCAGTAAGCCGCTTGAAGGACCGGCTACCCAGGTGACAATCCCTGCCAGTACCCCAATGGCCAGGCATATGGCCATGATCGGCGCAAGAAAGCCCACGCCTGCCCACTGGAACATGTCGTAGTAGGCGACCAGCAATGACTGGGTGAGGTTTATATCCGCCTGGGGGATCACAAAGGCGATGGCCATGGTGCCCAAAATAAAAATGGCGACGGTGCCGATGGAGGCAATGGCAATGGCTGTCGGGTATGACTTGGTGGCATTATCCAGATCTTTCACATGGATGGCGTTCATCTCCATGCCGGCGTAAAAAAGAAAGATACTGGCAGCAAGTACAATGTTGTTGAAGTTGGTAAAATCAGGCAGGACATCACCCCACGAGAGCTGTATATGGACGGGCTCACCGCTGGCCAGATAGCTGAAGCCCAGAACGACCAGTATGATAGCGGGAATAATCGTGCCAATCATCCCGCCCCATTTGGATACTTTTGAGAAGGCATCCACCCCCCGAAAGGCGATTAATGTCGCCAGCCAGTAGATGGCCAGCACCACCGCCAGCACAAAGAATTTGTTGGCTGACAACGCCTGGTCCCAGGTTTGGTCAGGCCCGATAAAGGCCAGGGAGACGGCACCAAAGGTCAGCGCGGTGGGAAACCAGACGCTGACTTCAGAAAACAGCATCAACATGGCCAGAAAAGCCCATTTTGGTCCAAAGGCTTCACCAACCCAGCGGAAAACGCCGCCTTTTTCCGGCCAGGTTGTGGCCAGTTCTGCCGCGACTAGAGAGACGGGGATCAGAAAGAAGACGGCAGCGAAAATGTAGTAGAAAACTGAACTGAGTCCGTACTCAGCTTCTGCAGGCAGACCACGAAGACTGACCACGGCGACAATGTTCATTATCGCCAGGGTAAAAACGGTGAGTTTGGTGGAATTGCCTTTTGAGGGGGATGTGTCAGCCATGGATGCACACCTCATATTGCGAGTTGATGTTGGTCGCCAGGTAAATGGAGGAGCAACGGGACGATGATGAAAACAGCAGGTTTGATGGTCAGAAAAACAGTCGGGAACGGTTAGAGCATGGCTTCATATGGCCAATTATTCAAATAAATGGGGGGATGATTTTTAAGGCATGTGGTAAGCCCACCGCCCGGAGTAGGCAGAGACAGGCACTTACCACAGGTAGAGCAGGGCAATGAGCAGGAAGCCGGGGATGAAAAAACCGGCCAGGGCACCACTTTCCCGATCTCCCCAACGTTTTTCGCTGGCCACGCCGGCAAAGTGAATACTTGCCACCCATAATGCTACGCAAGCGAGGGCGAGAACCCAGTCGATGGGGGTCATCTCTGCAATGATGCTGGTCAGGTTAAACATGGCTGGCTCCTTTTGCACTTCTTTCTTACTTCGACAGCCAAGCATAGGCAAAAGTTCGGCCAATCGGTGGGAAAAAATGCTTCAGGTCATTATTCCGTGGGGTTGCTCTCGCTATTGACATGGGCTTTGCGTACATTCCCCAATTTTTAAACGATGGTCTTAATCTGGATAATTCTTGAGTGGCAGTTAAGGATGGTTCGGATTATCTAACTTGTATGAGCGAGAAAATATGCTGGAATTGTTGATTGGTTTGGTAATAACCGTTGCGGTGGGGGTCTTTATTATCAAAGAGTACCGTCCCACCGGTGTGCTGTTTACTGCGGGTGTTTTGTTGCTGCTGATTGCCGGTGTTATGGGTAAGACGTTACTGCCTGACGCCGTTACCTCAACCGGACATGTCGCTACTGATGCCCTTGAGTTCATCACCTATAACTTGCGCAGAAATGGCAGTGGTCTGGGCATGCAAATCATGCTGCTGTGTGGCTTTGCTGCTTATATGACTCATATTGGTGCCAATAATATGGTGGTCAAGCAGTTCTCCCGACCACTGGCAGGCATTAAATCCCCATACACGTTGTTGGTGGCGGCTTACCTGGTGGCCTGTTTGATGTCTTTGGCGGTGAGTTCGGCCACAGGGCTGGGTGTACTGCTGATGGCAACATTGTTCCCAATGATGACCGCTATGGGTATCTCCCGTCCGGCCGCTGCAGCAGTCTGTGCCTCTCCGGCGGCGATTATTCTGTCGCCGACCTCTGGTGATGTTGTGCTGGCGGCAGAAAGGTCGGGGATGGCGCTGGATGTCTTTGCTGTGCAAACCGTGTTGCCGGTGTCGTTGTGTGCGATTGCTGCCATGGCAGTAACGACCTATTTCTGGAACAAATATCTGGATAAAAAGCATAACTCACCCATGGAGCGAGTGGATGTCTCCCAGATTGAAGCGAATGCGCCAGCGTTTTACGCCTTGTTGCCGTTTCTGCCAATTTTCGGGGTGTTTATCTTTAACGGTCGAACCATTCCCGGTTTAAAACTGGATATCTACACCATTGTGATCCTCTCCATTGTTGTTGGTGCGCTGGTGGATTTTGTCGTTAACCGCTTTGATGGACGCAAGACACTGGTCAATATGGAGAGCTGTTATCAGGGCATGGCTGATGCCTTTAAAGGTGTGGTGATGCTGCTGGTAGCGGCTGGTACCTTTGCCCAGGGATTGATGGCTGTCGGTGCTATTGATGCACTGCTGAGTATGGCCGACGCAGCCGGTGCCGGTGGTATTGCCCTGATGCTGTTGCTGAGCGCGTTGACCGTGGCTGCTGCCATTGCTACCGGCTCCGGTAATGCGCCATTTTATGCTTTTGTGGAACTGGCTCCGGCACTGGCTGGCAAGATGGGACTGAATCCAGCGTTTCTTATTATCCCGATGTTGCAGGCATCCAACCTGGGACGCACTATGTCACCCGTTTCCGGCGTTGTGGTGGCGACCTCTGGCATGGCTGGGCTGAGTCCCCTCGAAGTGGTTAAGCGGACAGCTGTTCCCGTTGTTGTGGGTCTGGTTGTCGTTATAGTGGGTACTATCGTTTTGGTTCCGGCTATGCCCTGACGGTCTTTTTTCGGGCAACAAAAAAGGGGCCTTGGCCCCTTTTTTGTTCAAACTGATCTGATCATGAAACTGGATAAGTGTAAGTTGCCTGAAGACCCAGCGGCAATCCCAGCGCCCAGTAAACCAGCAGGAAGATGGTCCAGCCAACCAGCAGGGTCAGGGAGTAGGGCATCATCATCGAGCACAGCGAGCCAATGCCGGTATCTTTGATATAACGCTGGCAGTAGACTACCACGAGCGGGAAGAAGACCATCAATGGCGTAATGATGTTGGCAGTGGAATCACCCACGCGATAGGCTGCCTGAGACAGTTCAGGAGAGATGCCAACAGCCATCAGCATAGGTACCAGAATTGGGCCGATCAATGCCCATTTGGCTGAGGATGAGCCGATCACAAGGTTGATAATGGCTGTCAACACAACCATGCCGACGATGGTGATTTCACCGGGGAGATTCAGGGCATGAAGTATTTCCGCACCGCTTAACGCCAGTACTGTGCCCAGGTTGGACTGGGTGAAAACGTAAAGGAACTGGGCGCAGAAGAATGACATCACCATATAAGAGCCCATGGTAGACATAGTCTCATTCATGGCGCGGATGGTGTCTTTGAGCGATTTGAACGTACCGGCCACTTTGCCGTAGACGATGCCCGGGATGACAAACAGCAGAAAAATAAGTGGTACGATCGACTGCATCAAGGGCGCATTGAATGCTGTGATCTGACCGCTTGGCGAGCGCATCGGGGAGTCTTCGGGCCAAACCGCGGCGATCAGCAGAACCAGACCGGCCAGCATAGTCAAGCCGGCAATATTAAACGCTTTACTCTCTTCCCGGGTGAAGGAACCCAAGTCTTGAGCTTGTTCAACATCGTCGTCCAGTTTGGCAACTTTTTGCAGGTGTGGTTCGATCACTTTGTCAGTGATGTACCAGACAATGGCGATAACGATTATGCTGGATGCACCGGTAAAGTACAGGTTAGCCAGCGGATTTACCTGGTAAGCAGGATCAAGGATTTGTGCGGCGGACTGAGTAAAACCTTGCAGTAGTGGATCAACGCTGGAAGGGATGAAGTTGGCCGAGAAACCTCCGGAAACACCGGCAAAAGCTGCAGCAATACCTGCCAGCGGGTGACGGCCGGCGGCGTGGAAAATGATCCCGCCCAGAGGAATGACCAGAACATAGCCCGCATCAGCCGCAGTGTGGCTGACGATGGCCACCAGGACCAGCATAGGAGTCAGCAGCGATGCCGGAGTGACACTGAGCATTTTTTTCAGGCCGGTGTTAATAAAGCCGGATTTCTCCGCAACGCCCACACCGAGCATGGCCACCAGGACAATGCCCAGCGGTGCAAAACTGGTAAAGGTGGTGACCATTTTGGCCAGAAAGGTCGCCAGGGCCGTTCCGGTCAGTAGATTGTTCACTTCAACCGCAGCGCCGCTGCTGGGGTGAACCATGCCAAGGTCGATGGTTGACAGCAGTGCAGATAAGCCCCAGACGATAAAAATACCGTAGAGGAACAGCAGTGCCGGGTCTGGCAGTTTGTTGCCAGCTCTTTCTATGGCATTGAGGAAGCGATCCATTAACCGGGAATCACCGGAGTTTGCCTGGGGCATGGTGGTTATCTTTGACACGTTCATAACAACTCTTTCATTTTAGTACTGGGGAGAAGTGTTTACTCAGGATTTCATAGAGACTCTAAAAAAATAAACAGCCAAAGGGGAATGACGCAGATCAATTTACTATAAAAAGAGTGGGTTGCCTGATTTATTTCAAAAATATTTTCTGATTAGTTTGTATTATTCAGAAATAAACTCTTTTTCCTGAATGACTGTGATTGTGGTTAGACTGCCTCCTGCGCTTGAATTGTTGCTTGCGAGGAAGTTTTACGATTTTCGTCGTTTAGTCTCTTCGTATTGTCTCAAGTATTTTCACATTCTCTGAACGGGAAAATTCTGTATGCAGGTGTAAAACGAGTTTTGTCATATGACGGTTGATATTCGCTATCTCGATGATGGCTGTAAGTTGGAAGATTCTGCGTGGGGCATTTCGGCGCGGATAAATAGTCAGGGCTACTGGTGCTCCTTTAGGGTTGGTCAGCACTTTTACCGGCTTTGTATGGATGGTTTGGTGGTGGTTGGTGTTGATGCAGTACCATTGTCAGAAGGGCAGGTAATGGCAGTGCACAAGCAGTACTTACGCTGGGTTAACTCAATTTCTCTGGCGAATGAGACTGTGGCCAGGAGCTGCCGTTTATCCGTAGCGGATTATAAGCAGCTCACAGAGCGATATCGTCGTGTTTATCCCGAGGAAGTTGCGATTCTGCCACCAGACCGTTATGGAGATGTTGTTATCGCACCGGCAACAGGCTGCCCAAATCGCCGGTGTACCTTTTGCGCCTTCTACCGGGAAAAGCCCTACAGAGTTCTGGGTGAAAGAGCTTTGGTTGATCATCTTGCCGACGTCGAACGACTGTACTGTGGTAAATTGCAGGGTGCTCGTGGTGTGTTTCTGGGGTCAGCCAACGCCTTGGCATTATCACAGCGACGTCTGGCGTTTTGTCTTGATCAGATACGCAAGCGTTTTGACGTATTCAAAAGAGGCGTTGGAGCCTTTGCCGACCCCGATTTCAGCGCAAGACGTACTGATCAGGAGTGGTGTGAACTAAAAGAAAAAGGGCTGCGGCAAATCGTTATCGGCCTTGAAACTGGATGGGGCGAGCTTAGAGAGAAACTGGGCAAGTCCGGAGATTTGACCAAAGCGTTTGCATGCGTCAGGAGTGCTAAACATGCAGGTTTAAACGTAGGTTTAACTATTCTGACCGGTGCCACCGGGCCAGACTCAAGTGATGAAAATTTACATAACACAATAGATACCCTGATACAGATGGCATTAACTTCCGGCGATATCCTTTATCTTTCACCTTTAAACGACAATGGTTTTGTCAGTGAGGAGGCGATCAAGCAGCAGAGACATTTTGCCCCAGCACTGAGGCAAGCCACCAACGCAAGAGTAATATCGTACCAAATGCAACGTTTTCGCTATTTCATGTGATTTGAATGAGAAAAATAATGGATTGACAAAAAAAATCCCGGCGGTAATATGCGCCACCACTGACACGGCAATGCGCTTCACGAAGTGCACAGTGTCAGTGAGTTGATAAGCTCCTTTCTTTCAACGAAACGAACGCTTGACAACAAAAACCGCTACGGTAATATGAGCGGCCTTGCTTGCGGTGACCGGTTGACTGTTGACAGTGAGCGGTATCGGGAAGCAAATGTTCTTTAACAAGATATCAGACAATTCGTGTGGGCGCTTGTGCGATTGCATCGGTTAACCAGCCTTGGCTGGAAACACTTTAAGATGCTTAATTGAGCAAGCGAACATACCTGTAATTCATGTACGTTTAATTGCAAGTTGAGCCGTTGTTCTGTCCTTCGGGATGAAACGACAAAACGATTTAAACTGAAGAGTTTGATCATGGCTCAGATTGAACGCTGGCGGCAGGCCTAACACATGCAAGTCGAGCGGTAGCAGGAAGTGCTTGCACTTCGCTGACGAGCGGCGGACGGGTGCGTAACACGTAGGAATCTGCCCGGTAGTGGGGGATAGCCCGGAGAAATTCGGATTAATACCGCATACGCCCTAAGGGGGAAAGCAGGGGATCTTCGGACCTTGCGCTATCGGATGAGCCTGCGTCGGATTAGCTTGTTGGTGGGGTAAAGGCCCACCAAGGCAACGATCCGTAGCTGGTCTGAGAGGATGATCAGCCACACTGGGACTGAGACACGGCCCAGACTCCTACGGGAGGCAGCAGTGGGGAATATTGCACAATGGGCGAAAGCCTGATGCAGCCATGCCGCGTGTGTGAAGAAGGCCCTAGGGTTGTAAAGCACTTTCAGTGGGGAGGAAAGGTTGAAGGTTAATACCCTTTAGCTGTGACGTTACCCACAGAAGAAGCACCGGCTAACTCCGTGCCAGCAGCCGCGGTAATACGGAGGGTGCGAGCGTTAATCGGAATTACTGGGCGTAAAGCGTGCGTAGGCGGCTTTTTAAGTTGGATGTGAAAGCCCCGGGCTTAACCTGGGAACTGCATCCAAAACTGGAAGGCTTGAGTGCGAGAGAGGAGTGTGGAATTTCCTGTGTAGCGGTGAAATGCGTAGATATAGGAAGGAACACCAGTGGCGAAGGCGACACTCTGGCTTGACACTGACGCTGAGGTACGAAAGCGTGGGGAGCAAACAGGATTAGATACCCTGGTAGTCCACGCCGTAAACGATGTCTACTAGTTGTCGGTGGTCTTGTACTGCTGGTAACGCAGCTAACGCGATAAGTAGACCGCCTGGGGAGTACGGCCGCAAGGTTAAAACTCAAATGAATTGACGGGGGCCCGCACAAGCGGTGGAGCATGTGGTTTAATTCGAAGCAACGCGAAGAACCTTACCTGGCCTTGACATCCTGCGAACTTTCTAGAGATAGATTGGTGCCTTCGGGAACGCAGAGACAGGTGCTGCATGGCTGTCGTCAGCTCGTGTCGTGAGATGTTGGGTTAAGTCCCGCAACGAGCGCAACCCTTGTCCTCAGTTACCAGCACGTTTAGGTGGGCACTCTGGGGAGACTGCCGGTGACAAACCGGAGGAAGGTGGGGACGACGTCAAGTCATCATGGCCCTTACGGCCAGGGCTACACACGTGCTACAATGGTGCATACAGACGGTTGCCAAGCCGCGAGGTGGAGCTAATCTGAGAAAGTGCATCGTAGTCCGGATTGGAGTCTGCAACTCGACTCCATGAAGTCGGAATCGCTAGTAATCGTGAATCAGAATGTCACGGTGAATACGTTCCCGGGCCTTGTACACACCGCCCGTCACACCATGGGAGTGGGTTGCTCCAGAAGTGGTTAGCCTAACCTTCGGGAGGGCGATCACCACGGAGTGATTCATGACTGGGGTGAAGTCGTAACAAGGTAGCCCTAGGGGAACCTGGGGCTGGATCACCTCCTTAAACGAAAACCGACGTCCATAAGCGCTCACACGAATTGTTTGATTTCCAGTTG
>JAQFVO010000739.1 GCA_027942505.1 Endozoicomonas sp.
TTTCACATTTCCAAGGGCGCTACCCGCTTCCCGCAAAAGCACAACCGGTTGAGCGCTTGGCGGATGCGTCCTGAAATGTGGAAATTATTTCAAGGCGGTTTCTGAGTTGGAGAACTAAAGGCGGACACTCCCAAACAGCGTTCTACTGTGCTCCCAATCATTCTATTTTTGGAGAAGTACTAAAGGTTCGTGTTCCTTTCTCACAGGTTTATCATTCAGAACGCCCATCCTTTCCTGAATCTCTTTAACCCGCAACTGACATCTGTCCAAATTATCCTTAAGCATGCAATTTTCGTCGGAAGTAGATTCCTCAATCGCTTTCTCTGCCTTCACCAGCGCTTTAAAAGCATCACTATGAGCCACACCTAATTCCATAAAACTCATTTCATGTAGTTCTTTATCACGAAAATAAGCATACTTGAGCAGCTGTTCTGCCGTTGGCCGGTCATCAGGATTATACGCAAGACACGCCAACAAAACATCTTTACATTCTTGTGAAATATTTGTGTTGTCATTTATTACTTTAATCATTTGATCATATTTTTTTCTACTCATTTTACGAAATAGAATAAACCTGTATTTGGGTCGAAGTGCACAAAGCACTCTGGCCTTTAGTGGCAACTCACTTAATTCACTCACCTCTAACAACCTTGGGATATGTCCCAGTTCCATGTTAAGCATCACAAGCCCCATGGCCCATATATCCATTTTCTGTGTAGCCGTTTCTTTACACAAAGCCTCCGGGGAAGTGAAGTCTGGCGAACCAGTTAAGAGTTTAAACTGCTTTTCACCATTAACTTCTCGTTCTGCTTGAACAGCGGTACCAAAGTCAATCAGAGAGACTTCACCACGACTGTTAATGGCAATATTGTCTGGCTTGATATCCGAATGCAGAATACCTTGATCATGAACTCTTTGTAAAAATTGGATAGCCTGCTTACCGATATTTTGCCGAAGTTTTCTGGGGATCCTCTTCCGAAAAATGGTATATTTTTTCACATCATCATCGGAAGATATCAACTTTTTCAAACTGACACCCTTGTCATGCATCACCACCCAGTTCTTTTTATACCACGGTGAGTAGCCGAACTCTCCAGAAGCTTTCAGACATTTTGCCTCGTTGTTCAGCCAGGTTGTCAAACCACCTTTCTTCACTGCATAAATTCGAGATAATTTTTTTCTTCCCTGATCATCTATCAACCCTTTTTTTGGTGACGACATTACTGCCATAAAAACCCGACCAAAACCTCCTTCACCTAGCATACATTTAACATTGTTTAATTTTTTGATAACAAGATCCTTGAATTCAAAAGGTACCAGTTGCCCTGTCTCATCTGGAGTTATATCTTTGGCTCTCTGAGCTATTGAAATGGCGGGAAGTTCATCAACTTGAATTTCAGGGTTCTTTGAGGGCGTTGCAACTATTGCACCTTCATCACCTGTCGGGAGACTGAAAGGAGCCGCAATTGAGGCTCGTGGGATTATATTCTGAGCAGATGAAGGTTGTGCCGTGACGCTTCTTGATGAAAATATACAAGCCTTAATTTTTCCCTTGAGCCAACTAAAGCATCTGAATTGGCTCAAGCATGAATTGTTGTTTACAGTTGATGTCTGCATATTAACATCCTCACTTTCTGATAGCGCCAACTAACATTTGGTTTGAACCACACATACAAAGTCAAAAAATTTATAATGAGAAGGACTCTAACGAATAAATTCAGCATGTTAAATTCAACTTTTGTATTAGAACGTCTCAACCTTGTCAGGATTCAAACTATCTGATCAAACCTTTCTCAAGTTGATTAAGCTCGGTACTGCTATAGACTCCGCTGTCAATTTGTACCTGAATTGTGCAGGATCCACCTCACAGGGCGGTGAATGCCGGAACAGATGGCTATTCCTGCCAGATGGGTTCCGTACAATCCCTGTACAGGATCCCCACATTCTAGGTTGTCACAAAAAACATAAGAGCCTTGAACCACGAAGAACACGAAGGCCACAAAGGAAAAGAAAATCTCTTCTTTGTGCTCTTCGTGCTCTTAGTGATTCCCTTCTTTTCAGAGCCTTTTGCGACGCCCTCGAAGGCAGGAATGATGGTGGATTCAGCGGTATAAGCTGTACCGCTTCCCTGCACTAGCAGACCACTTCTATAGCTGTACGACAGGCAACAAAGTGACCGGCACTGATCTCGGTCAAACCAATCTCCCGATCAGTACACTCGGCCGTAGCATGCTGACACCTTGGCGCAAAACGACAACCTGGTTTTGGGTTGATGGGTGAGGTGATCTCCCCCTGCAACACCACCCGCTCCATTTTGTGATCAAGATGAATGGATGGAATAGACGACAGCAGCGCGCGAGTATAGGGATGCGACGGGTTCTCGAACAAGTCCTTCGCTGACGCTTTCTCTATCAACTGCCCCAGATACATCACGGCAATATCATCCGAGAAGTGCTTCACCACCGACAGGTCGTGGGTGATAAAGATATAGGTCAACCCCAACTGCTCCTGCAGGTCTTGCATCAGGTTGAGAATCTGCGCCTGAATGGAGACGTCCAGTGCAGAAACCGGCTCATCGCAGATAATAAACTTGGGCTTCAGCGCCAGCGCCCGGGCAATACCAATACGTTGCCGTCTACCTCCATCCAGTTCGTGGGGATAGGTATTGATCAGACGCGGGCTGAGACCCACCAGCGCCATCAGTTCCGCCACCCGCTCATCCAGCTCTTTTTTACTGCTCACCTTTTTGTGGATCACCAGCGGTTCGCCAATGATTTCACTGGCAGTCATACGCGGATTCAGCGAGGCGAACGGGTCCTGGAAGATAATCTGCATATCTTCGCGCAGACGACGCATCTGATCCTTGTTGAACTCACGAATATTCTTCCCTTCAAACAGAATGTCACCGCCGGTGGCTTCGAGCAGGCGCAGAATGACCCGGCCCGTGGTGGACTTGCCACAGCCGGACTCCCCAACAATACCCAGCGTTTTGCCCCGTTCAATGGCAAAGGTAACGCCGTCTACCGCATGGAGCATCCCTTTGGGGGTGGCAAAATGTTTCTCAAGGTTTTTGACTTCCAATAACACGTCTGACATACCGTTATCCCTGTACCCGGTTGGATGGCGTGAGCATCAGGCAGCGGGCCGTATGCCCGGCTTCTGTAATGACCGGCTCTGGCCGTTGTGCACTGCAACTGGCCACAGCATCCGGACAGCGCGGGTGAAACTTGCAGCCTGAAGGCAGATCAGTGGGGTCTGGCATCATGCCTTTAATGGGCTTGAGTCGTCCAACCGTGTGATCAAGATCGGGTATCGAGTCAAACAGCCCTTTGGTGTAGGGGTGTTTGGTATTTTCATACACGTCGCGAATATCACCGCTCTCCACCACCTCACCGGCGTACATGATCGCCACTTTGTCACACACCTGGGCCACCACACCAAGGTCGTGAGTGATCAGGATCATGGCGGTGTTGTAGCGGGTTTTCAGTGCTTTCATCAAATCCAGCACCTGCGCCTGAATGGTCACGTCCAGTGCCGTGGTCGGCTCGTCGGCAATCAGCAGGTCCGGATTACAGGCCAGGGCGATGGCGATCACCACCCGCTGCTTCATGCCGCCGGAAAACTGGTGCGGATAGTCACCGGCACGAGCCGCCGGAATGCCCACCATCTCCAGCATCTCCCCCGCTTTACGCACCGACTCTTTGCGGCTGACACCCTCATGAATCAGGATTACCTCAGCAATCTGCTCACCCACCGTCATCACCGGGTTCAGGGAGGTCATCGGATCCTGAAAGATCATGGAGATCTTTTTGCCCCGCACCCGGCGCATCTGTTCCTCCGGCAGTTGCAGCAGGTCTTCACCGGCAAACATCACTTTACCGCTGACCACGCGCCCGGGCGGACTCGGTACCAGCCCCATAATCCCCAGGGCAGTGGTGGTTTTGCCGGCGCCAGTCTCACCGATCAGGCCCAGCGTTTCGCCCCGCTTCAAGGTAAAGTTCAGGCCGTTAACCGCATAGGTGGTCTCGCCATCGACTTCATAAACGATACTGAGGTCTTCAATAGACAACAGATCCTGTGTATTCGTTTGGTTTGACATAGTTATTCTCAAATGGCGTTTCGTCGCGCCAGTCGCGGACGACCGGCTACTATCACAATCAGTGCTTCAGGCGTGGGTCGAGGGCATCACGCAGACCGTCACCAAGCAGGTTCAGCGCCAGAATGGTGATCATAATGGTCAGGCCCGGGAAGGTGGTGACGTGCCAGGCGTGGCGCAGGTACTGACGACCACCGGACAGCATGGCACCCCACTCCGGCTCTGGCGGCTGGATGCCAAGGCCGATAAAGCTGAGGCCGGCAGTGGAAAGAATGGCGCCGGCTACCCCCAGCGCACCCTGGACAATGACCGGCGACAGGCAGTTAGGGATGATATGCCGGAAGATAATCCGCGCATCACTGGCGCCGATGGCCCTGGCCGCCTCGATAAACTCCTGGTCACGGATGGTCAGCACCGAGGCCCGCACCACCCGCGCGTAGGTCGGTACGCTGGAAATCGCAATGGCAAACATCAGGTTCATCAGGTTGGCACCCAGAGCCGAGACGATGGCAATGGCCAGCAAAATACTCGGCACGGCCAGGAAGATATCCATCACCCGCATGATGTAATTGTCCAATTT
>JAQFVO010000066.1 GCA_027942505.1 Endozoicomonas sp.
AGTGGAGAGCCGTCCTGCCATTAGCATTCTTCTCGTTGACATTGATGCCGCCAGTGGCCAGTAACGCCCTGACGGACTCTGTTTGGCCATTTAAGGCAGCCAAGTGGAGAGCCGTCAGACCGCAGTTATTTTTCTCATTAATCTGGGTGCCGTCAGTGGCCAGTAACGCCTTGACGGTCTCAGCGTGGCCGAGGCTGGCAGCTAAGTGAAGATCCGTCAGACCAAAGTTATTCTTCTCATTAATCTGGGTGCCGTCAGTGGCCAGTAATGCCTTGACGGTCTCTGTGTAGCCCTTATAGACAGCACCATGGAGAGCTGTATGGCCTTGGTCATTCTTCTCATTGACCAGGGTGCCGTCAGCGGCCAGTAATAGCTTGACTATCTCTGTGTAGCCATTTGAGGAAGCTAAGTGCAAGGCTGTCCTGCCATCAGTATCCTTCTCATTGACCAGAATGCCGTCAGCGGCCAGTAATGCCTTGACGGCCTCTTGGTCGCCTCCAATGGCAGCAAAGTGGAGAGCCGTCATGGCATCAGCATCCTTCTCATTGACATTGATCCCGTCAGCGGCCAGTAACACCTTGACAGTCTCTGCGTGTTCATTCAGGGCAGCGCAGTGCAGAGCCGTCCGACCATGGCTACTCTTCTCATTGACTTGGATGCCGTCGGCGGCCAGTAATGCCTTGACGGTCTCTGTGTGGCCATTTAAGGCAGCCAAGTGGAGAGCCGTATTTCCATCGCAATCCTTCTCATTGACTTGGATGCCGTCAGTGGCCAGTAACGCTCTGATGGACTCTGTGTGGCCATTTAAGACAGCCAAGTGGAGAGCCGTATTGCCATCGCAATCCTTCTCATTGACCTGGATGCCGTCAGCGGCCAGTAACGCCCTGACGGACTCTGTGTGGCCATTAAAGGCAGCCAAGTGGAGAGCCGTCAGACCACAGTTACTTTTCTCATTAATCTGGGTGCCGTCAGTGGCCAGTAACGCTTTGGCGGTCTCAGCATGACCCAGGCCGGCAGCTAAGTGAAGAGCCGTCAGACCAAAGTTATTCGTCTCATTAATCTGGGTGCCGTCAGTGGCCAGTAATGCCTTGACGGTCTCTGAGTGGCCATTTGAGGCAGCTAAGTGGAGAGCCATCGAGCCGTCTTTAAGAGATTTGGCATTGATATCCGCTTTCATGTCAATCAGCTTTGCCAGGCATTTGCTATGCCCGTTGGCAGCGGTGATGTGCAGTGGAGTCTGGCCTTCCTCATTGGTGGCATTGATGTTGGCCGGGTTGATCAGCTGATCCAGACATTCCATAGAACCTTCTCTGGCACCAATGTGCAGTGCGGCAACAATATTCGCTCCTTGTCTTATCAGAACGTCGCGGCCCTCGTTGTTTTGTGCCACGACAGCGAGGTACAAGGCACCATTCAGGTCGTTCGCTCCGGCCCTGATCAGGCTGGTGAGGCAGTGCGTTTGCCCCCGTTCAGCGGCTTCATGGAGGGTGTTATTAAGAGCAGGTTGGCTGGGTTGGGTACTGAGCAGATAATCCAGGAGCAGCGCATTGCCCTCCCGGACAGCGGTGTACAGTACGTTTTTGATATCCGCCCCGGCCCCGGTCAGCATGTCGAAGTCTTCTGTGCGCTCCCTCCGGGCGGCAATGTGCAAGGGTGTCTCACCATCGTGTCCGGCGGCATTGACATTGGCACCGTGGTCAATCAGAACTCTGGCGGCATCAGTATGGCCGTGTTTGATGGCGACAGCTAACAGGTGTTCAGGATGACCGGTGGTCACCGAACGGTAAGTCCGATTGACCAAAGTCTCGTCTTCGGCCAGCAGCGTTCTCAGGTCGTGCAGATTTCCAGTCCGGCAGGCATTAAATATCCGGGTTTCACAATAAGGTGATTCGTCGTCAAGCAGTTTCATACCGTCCATACGAATCAATGGCAGTGCCGGGCTCCCACATACACATTCGCGTTGATCAAGCTCTCTTTCATTCTGTTTATCCAGCCTTCCGGTGATGCATTCCAGGTGGCAAACGTGAGATTCCGGGCAAGAGGTTTTGACCAGTGAACGTTCGCCAAGCTGGCCTCTGATGATATGCTCGTCGTGTATACAGACAGGACAATTAAAGAAGAAATCTGTCGTGTTGTTCCTGGCACCATTCATCGCTTTGGCCTACACGAATCAAGATTACGGCTAAGACAAAAATCCGCAGAGAAAATTCCATAAAACAAACATTTACACAAAACGATTGTCGTTAACAAAAAAAAGGAAAAAAAAGACACCCATTTTTCTCAGTCGAGATTCTTATTGGGTGTCCTTTTTCTCTGCTTTTTCTCTTTGTGCCTTTGTGGTTCCCTTTTATTCAGGGCCTTTTGTGGCTACCTCCTTCGCGCAAATGACGGTGGTGGTATGATTAGTATGGGGTTTAACGCTTCTAGGAGGCTGCTTTTCTCTTGTGAATTTTGGTATGCGCTTGGAGATTTGTGGATCGAATGAATCTCTTGCCACAGGTCGGGCAAGCAAAGGGTCTCTCTCCGGTGTGGGTTCGTTTATGTACGGTCAGGTCACACTGGTAGGCAAATGTTTTGTCACACCTTGTGCAGACAAAGGGCCTTTCTCCGGTGTGTACTCGCAGATGTGCTCTGAGCACACTCTGGTATCGGCAATCCTTATTGCAATATGGGCAGACAACAGGTTCCTGCGATTGGCGTTTGGTATAGCCGTGGGTCCTCAGATGGAGGCTCAGATGGCCCGACTGTTTAAAGCCTTTGCTGCACTGCTTGCAGATAAAGGGCCTCTCTACGGTATGCACTCGCATATGTATGTGCAGGTTCCGGTCACTAGCAAATTTTTTATTGCAGGTAGTGCAGGAAAACTGCTGCTCTGCAGAGTGTAATCGCATGTGCCGCTTCAGAGTTTGTGAGCAGGAAAGCCCTTTCTGGCATTGAGGGCAAGGGATAGTTGTTCCCTCAATGTGAGTTCGCAGTTGAGCCTTAAGATGGCTGGAACGGGCAAAGCCTTTCTGGCAGTACTGGCAGGTGTGTGGATTTCCTGTGGTGTGGGTGTGCAGATGCGTAGTCAGATTCAACTTATCATTGAAGCGCTGATTGCAGTGTGTGCATTCATAAATAGAGGAACTGCTGTTGGCTGGCTTGTGGCCGATCATATTGCCGGTGGCTGGGGTGATATATGAATCTCTCCGCTGTGTGAGGGCCACACTCTGTTCAGGACCGGCAGACGCATCCTGATTATCCGTCTGGTCTGTGGCTCGAAGTGTGGGTAAAGCGGCGGTGTATCTTTGGCATGTCGGCGAACGGTTACCATTGGGCAAAGGACTTGGCAATGGCTCCGTGCTGGTCATGGTTTTGTTCGGCAAGTTGACTGTTAGCATTGTTGAGCGTCCCATCGAAGAGGCAATCATTAAACCATCAGAGTGCACTCTGATGGTTTGTTTGTCTGGCCCTGGTCACCAGGGCCGCTTTTGTTTGATGGCTCTTGTTGTGTGCCACGAGAGCGGAGGACCGGGCGAATCTCTTGTCGCACATCTGGCAAACAAAGGGCTTCACTCCGATAGGTATCTGCACATGCCGGTGCATGTGCATCTTGAGAGTTGCCGGGCTGGTGAACCATTTCTGACAGTAGGTGCATTGTGAGCGACTCTTCCCGCTATGAACCTGCATGTGTCTTTTCAGAAAGCAGCTACGGCTATAAGACTTGTCGCAGTCTGGACATTTGTACGGCCTGTGTCCCATGTGTATGTCCATATGTAATTTGAGGCTGTTACGTTGAGAACACCTCAGATTGCACAGTGGACAGGCAAAAGGCTTCTCGCCGGTATGGAGAATTGAGTGCCGTTTCAGAGTCTCCTTACAGACAAAGCGTTTTTTGCATTTCGAACATTGAAAGGGCTTTTCGCCGGTGTGAGAGCGCAAGTGCCTTTGCAAATGGGATGGCACTGCAAATACTTTATCGCAGTACGAGCAGGTAAGTTGTTTTTTTTCTGTATGGGTCCGTCGATGATCTCTCAACATTATGGCGGAGGTAAACCCGGCGTCACAAAGCTTACAGACAAAAGGTTTTTCCTCGCTATGAATTGCCAGGTGTTTTGTCAGGTGGCCGGACTGCCTGAAGGATTTGCCACAGTGCTGACATGGATACGGTTTCGCTCCAGTGTGAACTCGCAGGTGTACCTCTAAGTTTTTGGCTAAATTAAACGACTTCACGCAAAAACGGCAAGGAAAGGGTCTGTTTGTTTTGTGCGTGTTCAGATGACGTTGCAGCAACTCCTTACATTTAAAGTCAATTTTACACTCAGAACATCTTAAGGACTCGGTTTTGCCGTCAATCTGCTGATGTCGTCGGAGGTTGTCCCGGCGGCTGAAAGTTCTGGTGCAATGCTCACAGGTAAAAGGTTTCTGTGGCATATGAGTCAGCCGGTGTCTTTTCAGCTTGGCTAATTGCTCGAATCTGCTACCGCAATCGTTGCATTGGTGAGGCTGTAACTTAGTGTGGGTGAGCAAATGTTTGTTGTAGTTGCCAGAATGGTCATATGTTTTCTCGCAAAAAGGGCACACTTTTCGTG
>JAQFVO010000862.1 GCA_027942505.1 Endozoicomonas sp.
CGAAGTACAGGGATGATAGAAATGGCAATTAAAGTAGTAGGTGTGTTTCTAACCATTTGGGCATCTCTGACAGCAGGGCTCGCCTACTGCGCTCAGCCAGAATCTGCTGACTGTCATTCGGGCATAGTAGAGGACTCTATCTTGGTTGTTGACGATAGCCTTTGTGGAACTCATGACTTTTCTTTTCGCAAACAATTTAAACTCAGTGGTGAACGGGTTGGGTCATTTGTTTATAAAGTTTTCAACAACCCTGAAAGGATCCGCAACCAGGCGGCAGGCACTGTCATACTCTACGGTCTTGATTATATTGGGTTTGGTGAATCGGTGAGGGAAGGGGTGACTTTTATCAAACAGAATACGCGTTTTACTTTTGGTGACTGTGGTAAAGTGCAACTCAGAGCCAACCGGGTAACAGCTGGAACTTGTATTACCAGTAATAGTTCACTGGAATGGAATTCCTCCTACGATTTTGACTCGATTCAGTTGCGATTTAATTGGTTTATTTAATTTGTTCTATTTAAAAAAGCTTAATCAACAAAGTTAAATTAGTTGAAGCCTTGAAATAATGATCTGTCCAATGAGACGGGTCTTTGCATGTTTCGACTTTCAAACTGGTCTGATCACGTCCGGCACTTGGGCTCGACAAATCACTGAGAGTGGCAGAATGGCTCAAAGCATCAAATGGCCGTTATTCTCGCGTAGAGGTGGGTCCATTTCTCACCGCACCGTAAGGGATGTTGAAAAGGGCTTGGGGAAGTGACCATTAATAAGGTCCGAGCTCCATATCATATGTCAGGGAGAGAAGCTCGGGGTTTATCCACAATCTCTCATAAGGCAGCGAGTGAGCCACCAGATATTCCCGGGCTATTCGTTGTGTACGTGGTCAGGCTCTTCCCGTTCGGCGTTTTCGCGTCGACGCATGCTATAACGGAACACCGCTTTGAAGAAGGTATAGCCTGCCATTGAGCCAAAGACGTTTAAATACCCTCCCGTAAGTATTGTAGTTACCACAATTCCTTTAGTTACTATGGTGTCAATGCAGGTTCTGAACATGCCTTCGGGTAATAAAGGCTGGATACGCTGATAGTAGAAGTGATCTGCCAAACTTATTGCCATCCCTGTGCCGCCACCTAGAAGGTAGCCTCTGCCAAGGCGAGCACACAGGGAAGTTGCTGCGTTCGGAGATGGCAAGGAGTAGATGAATAGCTCGTCTAATATACCGGCTGCCAGACCCGTAGTTAATCCATCCTTTAAATCCCTCTTCCAAAAACTCCAGCCATCGGAACAATGCATTCTTCCAGTGGGGGGGTTTATGGCAAATGATGTGGCATTTTTGAGGAACTTGTCAGCCCCTTCCATGCCGAATGAGTAGTATACACGCGAGTTCCGTCGTTCATCAAAAGAGATATCCACCCTGAAATTGTTCTCTGATGCTATAAAGTCCCAATCTTTCATCGGGGCGTTGAAATGCGGAGACAGCTTTTCAAACAGTGCTTTGGGAAACAACAGCCCTTGTCTGTTGCGGCAGAACCAGTCGCCTAATGATTCCGAGAAATCCACCATGGCCAGGCTGGAATCTTCTTTCAAGGCTTCTGTGCACTGGTCGTATGGTCGGGAATTCTGGCAGAAATTGCTATCGGTCCGTTGGGCACTGAGATCACAACAATAGGAAAAAGAGGACTTTTCTGGCAAATGACTAATGCTGGTTAATAGAGATTGCACTCTCATCCGGTGCAGTACTTGAGAGAACGTTCTCTTTAAATCGATATACACCCCTTGCATGTCACCCACGAGCGTAATATCGGAAACACACTTGCCCGAACCGGGTGGTTCATAGGGTATACAGTGCCAATAAAACAATTTGTCCACAAAGTCTCCCGAGTTATGCAGCAGTTCCGGCAGACTTTCTCCTAGCATATGAGGGGGAACGGTATAATTTCCGTTACCATCAGGCACTAACTTTATCTCTTTAAATTGCGCACGGGCTTTATCCTCGGGCATCCAGGAACGACCATTCAACGTACGAGTCACTCTCAAAACACCAAGGGTCAGGTCACGGGCCGCATCCCGTGAAGAAAACTCGTTGAACATGTCGTGCTGGGAGAGCATATATTGCCATGAAAAGAGTGTCTTGGACGACCTGGGGGCTTTGATTATCTTCTGAACAAAGTCGACATCTGCCAAGGCTCTTAGATCGAAGAAACGGCAGTCATCAGTGGTTAATCCGGCCAATCTGGCTTCCAGACTCATTGGGGCAACGGACCGGGTAGTCTGTGCAGACCTTCGAGGATGGAGGGGCATTAAGCTCTCAGCATCAACGACTGCCACCTGACTGACTCGTTCATCCAGGGAAAAGGTGTAATCTGCACACAGCAACTTGAGGAGATTTACCCGGAAAAAATCAAGGGCATTCGAATCTGCTTCTTTCTGACCAAGTCGTTTCTTAACAAGTGGAAGCTTCTTCAGGTTGCTGACCAGTTCCGGGATTGGGTTTTGGTCGTATTTGTTGACCAGAAATTTCATCACTTCCTGCACAGGAACTAATTTAACATTGTTTTCAATCAGTCTGTCGTAAAGAGTGCTTCTACCGCTGGCATGACTCTTGAGGACATTCACGGACGCACTGTCAACAATCAGGATACTGTTCCCGGTCAAGCCGTGGTTCGTTGCACTTTTGCTCACGGCAAATTTATTCAGGCTTTGTTCAAGCCAGGGCAGGGCACTCTGATACTTCCCTATTAACACCCGACACGTTGCCCTGTGAACCAGCCTGTCTTCAAACCTTTGGTCGTTGACATTGTCGTACTGATTGGCAACCGGAGGCCTATGATCATTATTCCATTCCTGTGTTGTGTGCAAATGTCCTGAAACTTGCATTTTTATACCTCATCTATTGATAGGCTCTCACCACAGGTGAAACTCACACTCTTTTAATTAGTGCAGATTGAAATGAGTTGCTCCAGCTACTGTTGCTAGACGATAACTCCACTCACCCACTCAGGGTGGACATTAAAAAACTATTCCCTTCTTCAGAAAGTTGAAGGCTTAACCACAAAGAAGAGTTTTTCTTTTTCCTTAGCGAGTGGTTTAAAAAAACAGATACTTAGTTACTACTGGTATGTGCTCACCAGAACGGGCAACTGGCTCTCGTTGACTCAACTGTCGCAATCTGAGATGACAAGCGACCAGCCAGCACGTCAACTTCTCAGTTGTAGACAGGCCGGTCAGGAAATAGTTCACTGCACATGGAGGCACAGAGAGAAAAAATCTTTTCCCCAGTGTCTGTGTGGCAAAAAAAGCAGCTCTGATAGTGAAACGCCTAACGTCCACCCTTAAGCTGAGTGGCAATATTAACTCGCTCACGGTAACAGAACAAAACGACAGTGTGTTAACAGTAGGCGAGCCAGAATTTAGTTTCAGGCAATCAACCGACACTGAACAGGAATTGTCCTGAAATAACTTCCACATTTCAGGACGTACCCCACAAAAGTCCGACCGTTTGTTCTTTTGCGGGAAGCGGGTAACGGATGCCCTGGTCTCATTCCGAGACTCAAGCCTCTGACAGTACTGTCTGGTTCCCTGGAGCAGGCGCTGTGCATCCATTTGCTGCGTTTAACACGGTCTCTGTGGTTGCTGCTGAGCCGTTAAAGTACTTGGCGTACATAGACCTGAGACAGGCCACTCGAACCCAATCATTCACCTGTTCATAAACAGTTGCGGTTAAACCGACCAGTTTGGCATCCACTACGCCAGCACTAAAAAAACTATGCACAAGCTGCCAGAGCTTTTTCAACTCCCGTGGCCCCATGTCAAAGTCCCGTACTTGCGACAAAATAGTTTGCAACTGGCCAGACAGAATAGTGCTGGCCATATCGCGCAATACCTGGCTGTTTGTCAGATTCAGCAACATCCCAGCCAGCAGATAGTCTTTACTGCTGGCTGCCTTGTGCATGGCCACCTCCCAGGTTGTGGTTTTCGGCTCGGCGCCATAAAGCTTTTTGAGTCTCACGGCCCCGGGGTAGTCCTCACAAAGGATAAAAATATCCAAAGTGTTATCAGCCTCAGCTTGACCAAGGATGCCAAGCTGAAAAAACACATCAACCAGCCACCCAAGTTTTATCAGGTCCATGCTGGACAGTAACTGAAAGCGTGATCGTGACCGGAGCAACACATTGTGCAAAACGTTGCTGGCAATTTCCTGCACACCGGCATCAGGCAGGGCAATTTCCAGAAGGCTCCTTGTTTCCTCGAAGTCCATGTCAAGGGCTGCTCTGTCCAGGTGCAAGCGCAAGGTGTCAGCATCGATAACACCCATCCCGAACTCTTCTTTAGCCAATGCCGCACGCCGGTAATCGCTCATCAGAATATATAGCTGCATCGCCCTGGTCTCGATTCCCCGGCCACAGAACCCCCGGCATAAAAAAAGATCCAGATATGCCTTGAAAGAATCGTACTCTTCCAGGTCGAAGCGATCACCGCTGGCCAGTCTTTCCTGCAGCAGCGACTCCACGACCTCAATGGCAACCTTTTGTAGCCGCTCATCAGATCCTACGTAGTCCAGTAACCTCACTGTCCTGTCAAAATCCTTTGACAGTGCCGCTTTCCTGAGAGCTTTTTGCATGGACGAAGATCTGATGATTACTCCTGAATTGGCGGTGGCCTGGCAAATATCATCACGTTCATACGCCTTCCATACGTTGAAGAGATGGGGAACATCTTCTTCTTCCCAGGAGGGGGTGACTGCTCCATGTTTGACAAAGACGCTGACAAAGTTGCGTAGCTGGTCGTATTCACACCAGCTCATGACAGACACTCTGATCATCGCCTTGCACAACAGCTTGCTGACAATCTCTGCGCACAGTACTTGTGCGTCGTCATCAAGTGGTGAATACAACGCCAGCAGAGCATCGGCTTGATCCGTATTACAGGACGCCTTTGCCGCCTGCAACAGGCCTTTTTTCAGTGCATCGCTACTGTGTTGCTGACGATTACCCCCTACAGCGGGTACCGGTGAGGATACATCATCAACCATCGTGCCTGTCTGAGTGGTTGTGCATACCGGGCATATTGACTGTGGGTGGGCAATTTTCCACTGTGCAAGACAGCGGCTGTGCGCTTGATGGCCACACTCTGTAGTTACGGTGGGCAGTTGAGCGTCATAGGTGGCGAGACAAATGGGGCAGCAATCCCCGGCATTCGCCCGACCTGAACCCGTGTTTGATGGAATGGCACAGTGATGAACTTGACTGACAGACTGCACGGCAATTATTCCTGTCACGTATCAGGGTTGGAAACAACAATGGTTCGACAATAAAGTGTCAACCTCTGTTCCCAACAAAATTAACCGCTGCAAGAACTCACGGAAGAGGGCGTCGCAAAAAGCATAAAAGCCTTGAACCACGAAGAACACGAAGGCCACAAAGGAAAAGAAAAGCTCTTCCTGGTGCCCTTTGTGGTTCAGAGCTTTTAAGCTTTTTGCGACAC
>JAQFVO010000870.1 GCA_027942505.1 Endozoicomonas sp.
GCCCTCAGTGTCGATGCAGGCAGGTTGGCGTATGAAGCACAGGCAATGCCTGAAAAAGACGTGGCTAAGCCGTCAACTCCAACGATGGGTATGCCTTTTTGGCATCAGGAGTCTTGAGCGTTAGCAAAGGAACAGGCAGGCATTAAGCAATTTTCCGGAGTTAATTTCTTGCTATTTGAGACCCTTCTGGAGGGCTTTTCCTTGTCTCTCCTTCGTCCACTTGCAATACCCTGAGCCATCCGGGCAGATCAATTCTTGAGTTTTTCCAAGACTGTATTCCGCTGGCAAATTCACAAGGCAGGTCTGTCGCTGAACGAATGTGATAAAGCGTGTCTTCTACTGATAGCTTGAGAACAGTCTTGTCATTAATGCTGACTTGCCTGAAAATCGGCTGGCGCTTTAGCCAGTGCCTGTGGGGGCACAGCAGGTTCGTGTTCTGCTGTGAGGCAACTGCAATAATACAAGTCAGTTAGTTTTCTTCGAAGCCTCCGGAATAGCTCAACACTCGCAGGCAAGGGTAAACATCTAACGTCGTGGAGATAGCGGAAAAATAACATGAACTTTAACTTTGATAACCCGCCCAGTCGGCGCGATACCCTCAGCATGAAGTGGGATAATTTTGCTCCCGATGTTATTCCCCTGTGGGTTGCCGATATGGATTTTCCAACGGCACCGGAAATTGTCAACGCACTGCGTCAACGTGTTGATCATGGAATATTTGGCTACGGTCGTGCTAATGAGACGATCACACAATTGATAGTTGATCGTTGTCGTCAGAGATACGGATGGGAGATCGAGGCAGAGTGGTTGGTGTGGCTGCCAAACCTGGTTACCGGTCTGCATCTCTGTGTGCGCAGCTATGTTAACGAACAACAATCCGTTATCTGCCCGACCCCTGTTTATCACCACTTCCCTCTGGCGGCAAAGCAGGGCAATCGTACGCTTATCTCGTTGCACTGGATACACAAGGATGGCCGGTTGGCACTCGATCTTGATTGTCTGGAACGAGAACTGCAAGCTGATGATGTGGTGACACCACGCCTGCTAATGCTCTGCAATCCACACAATCCCAATGGCCATGTGTTTTCCCGTGAAGAGCTTGAGGAGCTCGGGCGGTTTTGCCAGCGGCACAATCTTATCGCCTGTTCAGACGAAATACACTGTGATTTGATCCTCGATCAAAGTACACGTCATGTGCCGTATGCATCCATCAGTGAATTTACCCGGGAACACAGTGTAACACTTATGTCTGCTTCCAAGGCATTTAACCTTGGCGGGTTTTGCAGTGCTTATGCCATCATTCCCAACCCAGAGTTGCGAGAACAGTTTAACAACATCCGTGAAGGTATCGTGCCATCACCAGATTCGCTGGGCTATATTGCTGCCAGAGCCGCCTATCGTAGTGGTGAGCAATGGCACACACAGTTGCTGGACTATCTGCGTGGTAACCATGACTACCTGTTGCACGCCATCAACGAAATTCCCGGGTTGTCCATGGAACCATTGCAGGCCACCTATCTGGCCTGGATAGACGTCAGTAGACTTGGACTCACTAACCCGCAGCAATTTTTTCTGGATGCAGGTGTAGGGCTGTCTCCGGGTGGGCAATTCGGTGATAACAACTATGTGCGACTCAATTTTGCCTGTAGTCGTGGTCTCCTTGAAAAGGCGGTCTCACGAATGGCCAGTGCCATAGCGTCGCATTATGAGAATTAATTGTTGAACGTAATAGAGGTCCAGCTGGGATTGTCTGGGGTTGAGAAATAACCTGTTGACAAAAAAAATCCCGACGGTAATATGCGCCACCACTGACACGGCAACGCGCTTCACCAAGTGCACAGTGTCAGGCAGTTGAACAGCTTCTTTCTCTTCACGAAAAACGAAAGCTTGACAACGAAAG
>JAQFVO010000876.1 GCA_027942505.1 Endozoicomonas sp.
ACCACGCACCTGAAAAAATGGTTGGTTGCCATGGGGCTATCGCTACTGACAGGCTGTGCTGCACAGGCTCCGAACAACGAGCCCAGTGCTTTTCAGCTGGCAGCCCCCCATTCAATACTGGTCTTACCCGTGGTCAATGAATCGGTAGATGTTGACGCCCCCAACTACTTTCTGTCGACGATTTCAGTCCCGCTGGCAGAAAAAGGGTATTACGTATTTCCAGTTCATACGGTAAAGACAGTACTGGAGGGTGAAGGTTTGTACGACGCCAACCTGGTACACTCTGCCGATCCGGCACAGCTGGGCGACATGTTCGATGCTGATGCCATTCTCTATGTCACCATCAATGAGTGGGATGCCCAGTATATTGTTGTCAGTACAACGGTTACCGTGAGCTTCACTTACCGAATTCTCAGTGGCAAAACCGGTGAGGAGCTGTGGACGGCCAGTAAAACCATGAAATACACCCCCGACAACACCACCTCTACGGGAAATCCCATGGCCGATTTACTGGTGATGGCCGTCTCTGCGGCAATAACCCGGGCCGCACCGAACTACCTGCCCCTGACCCGCCAGGCCAACTATCAGGTGCTTTATCTTGATCCGACAAAACTGCCTGATGGTCCGTATCTGAGACCAAAAATCTGACCATGCCAGACAAAAGAAGGCACCCATTTTCTCAGCCGGGAAATTTATGGGTGTCTTATTTTTTCTTTCCCATAAATTTTTCCCCTGTGAAAAGTGGGTGTCCTTCTTTATAAAAACCCGGGCCAAGTCTTAATCACTAGCAGTCAATAAGGTGATGCTCCAGATCTTCTATCTAATTAATCTGAGGCAAACCATTCTCTTCTCTGTAATTTTTTAACAAACACTCAATTTCGCTCGCTACAAACAGATTATTAAACTTATAAGCGATATGATCAGCAGTATCACCAAGCTGATCAACAATTTGCGGATCTGCCTTCCATTCAAGCAGTTGCCTGACCACATCTACATGACCATACATTGCGGCAAGCATAAGAGGGGTACGCCCATTAATGCCATTGATACAATCAAATGATTGATTAAGCTGCCATGTATCTATGAATAAAGACTTCACAATATCTAAGTTCCCACTCCTGCATGCCAGTGCAAAAGGGGTTATACCAGGATAAAGTTTACCCGAAAATCTAAATGGACACATACACTTGGAAAGCAGCTCTACACCGTAGGTTGATAACAGCATTGCAGCTGCAGATGTGTCACTGTCAGAAAATGCCTTTCCGATCGTTTCCTTGACATTATAAGCATAAACCCGCCCAAACAGGGCACCAAACAGTTCACTAATGGAGTACTCAGATTGGCAGTCTGCTTGATGGCAAATCTGGATATTTGGTTCACATGCTTCGACACTTGAACCTGAAAAGTTACCACTACACTCATATTGTCTATCTGTTGACAGGAAGCCCTCACTGTTTTTTTGATCTGGTAAGCCATTTGGTATGTTCATATCAACATCTCGAGTTAATTATCACCT
>JAQFVO010000897.1 GCA_027942505.1 Endozoicomonas sp.
AGCAGCAACGTGCAAAGGGGTCATGCCATTATTATCGGTGCAATTTACTTGCGCCCCGGCCCGCAGCAGCTGTCTTAACAGAGTACTATGCCCGTGCTGTACAGCGAGAAACAACGCCGTAGCGCCATCCCTGTTGCTGTCGTTCACCCGAACCTTAAGCCTGAGCAGCTCATTGACCACGGAAAGACAGCCATTACGGACGGCCGCATGCAAAGGGGTGCAGCCATATCGGTCCGGCCTGTTAACCATCGCTCCCGCTTGTGCCAGCCTGCCCACCAACTCCTGATCGCCACGCTCGGCGGCAAGATAAAGCGGTGTTGTTTTTCCTTCTGCACAACGGCCGTTGACGCGCGGTCTCAGTGCCAGCAGAGCAATAACCATAGCCCGGTCAACATTACTGACCGCCAGGTGCAAGGCGCTGTTTTTTTTCTGATCGACAGCATCAACATCAGCGCCGGCACGCAGCAGATCCGCTGCTATGGTTCGGTATCCTTTATTGGCAGCGTGATGCAGCGCAGTTCTGCCGCACTGATCTACCCCATCGACGTTGGCTCCGGCGACCAGCAAATCAACCGCCATGCCACAATGACCGCCCTCCACGGCCAGAGGCAGCAGGGCGGCACCATCATCGTTGGCGAAAGCATTAACTTCGGCACCAGCCTTGATCAGATCTGCAACCAGCTGGCGATGACCACTGGCAACTGCAACGTGCAACAAACTGACCCGCATTCCGTAAATGTGACTGGGGAACAGCTGATGAACACTCTCAGGGTTTTCTGCCAGTATCTGCGCCAGCAAGTCGCGCTGATTATTGTGGACAGCAAAGGTCAGACGTGGCTCAACATAGGGGTTAGTCTCATCACCTTCAAGAGGCTCCATGCGCACCAGTGGCAAAACAGGAGAACGACAGACGGCACACTTTCGCTCCCCTGCACTGGCATCAATACTCTCCAGCAATCTGTTGATGCAGCCTTCATGAAAATGATGGTTACATCGGGTAATCATCACCCGCCGGCCATCGCTCATGGAGCCGATACAGATGGGACAGATGGGACATAATGCAGAGCTCCCCTCAGAAGCCAGACTGTCACTCGATATCGAGATGGAGTCGTACATTGGCAACTCACCTAATGGACAAGTTATCGATTCGACCATGAAAGCGTGAGTTTATTCAGCCGGAACAGATTATTTTTTCGGCTGGCGCGGGAGCCTTCCCCCGAACCTACACCAGCACTCGGAAATAAGCGGGGGGCAGGGCCACTTTACCAGGTGAGTCAACCCACAGAGGAGAAATCAGTAAGTTATAAAGGCACATCTTGGCCGTGAAAGAAAATTGCCACGCAGGCACAGAGACACGGAGAAGAGAAAAAAGCTTTTCCTCTGT
>JAQFVO010000900.1 GCA_027942505.1 Endozoicomonas sp.
ACAAACCCACTAAAGGTGCATTCAAACAGGCCTATATCAATCATGGTATCAAGCCAGACGGGGATCATTATGAGTATGTGTTGATTCCTGCTGACAGGGATGGCAGCAAGCTCAAGGCTCTTGCCGTCAATCCAGAAGCTTTTTACAGGGTGATCGATGGTGACAAGAATATGCATCTGGTGGAGTTCCCCACTGACCAGCTGACGGCCTACGCATTCTATGATCGCAAAGCCAGGACGCCTGAGACATATCCCGTTAAAGCAGTCAATCTGTCCGCCGCGTTATTACAAAAAAGCGAAGGCAACAACCTTAGAATTGCAGCCAGTGTTCCTGACATTGGCTGGAGTCTGGATAAACGGGAAGTGACCAGGTTAGGGTCAGCCAAAAGTAAGGATTACTTTATCTACCAGCCTGCCAAAGAGCATGAGCTCTCGATCACTTTGCGAGGTAACTGGCAGCTTGATAAACCGATGGCTGGGGTAACTGTGAAAACTATCCGGAAAGATGAGACTACGGTATCTCTCAATGTTCAGGACGGTTTGTCTAAAGAGTTGTTGCTCAAGCCCGCGGCGTGAGCACGGGTCTGCTTCTCAAGCAGACCACCAATAGTTGATGATTTGAATTTTATGGGCAGACGGCAAGTATTATCACAGTGATATTCACCTCAGTCAGAACATGGCAACGTGTCGAGACTACTTGTTTTTTTGCCCATTATTTATTGCTTTAGAGCCACCAGCTTCAACCACAAATATGGAATAAAAAATGACAAAAAAACCTTTGATCATAGGCATTGCAGCCTGCATGATTTCTGCCACAGCCTGTGCCACAACCGGCGGCCTGACGCCAACGACCACAACTCGCATGGATCAATGGCAAATGTTGCTTGATAAGGATCAGGTGATTGACGGACAGTGGGGAGCCATTGGCAGCACCAGAGCAGATGCTCTAATGCTGGACCAATCAAAACCCTACGAAAACAAACCATCATTCCGCTTCTACCTGTCATC
>JAQFVO010000171.1 GCA_027942505.1 Endozoicomonas sp.
TTGCTCCAGAAGGGCAGCCACCGGAACAGTGGCTGCAGGTTTTGCTACACAGATTTGCTGGATCAGAACCAGATTTCTGCTTCTACACCGAACTGGTAAGTGTTGCCGTCTTCAGGACTGCCGTCATCACCCCGGTCTGCATCAGGATTAGTTTCATCCTTGGATATGAATGTTACAAATGGCTTGATCTGTGGACGACCGAAGAAGTCAGAGTTGACGGTGAATACCGCAGCAATTTCGGCAGCGTATACGTCAATCTCGTTCTCTTCCGCTCCCCAGTTGGATTGTTCCATGCCGTAAGAGCCGGTGAATTCCCAACGGAAGTTGTCATTTACCTTGTAGGTAGGACGGACGGCTGCCAGGAAGCGATCAACTGTTTTTCCTTCTGCCAGGCCCCAAATTGTGTCACCGTGCAGGTAGGTCAGCTCAGAAGCCATCTGCCAGTGCGCATTGATGTTCATCACACCGTAAGAAGTGAAGAAAATGCTGCTGCCTTCGTCACGGTCCGTAGTTGAAGTGCTACCACTCCATTGGCCAAAGTTTACACCTCGGTTGGCGGCCAAGCCTTGGCCGTAGGCCAGTGCAGTTGTTGTCCATCCGTCAAGGCCGTAGTAATCACGCTTATAAGTGATAGCTGCGCCAATACCATCTGTGGCTTCATTGGTGCCAAAGTTCTTGTCGTCACCAGCCATCATAAACTTCAGATCAAAGTTGAAGGAGCCACCGAGGTAGTTGTGGTTATAGCTGTACAAGTCCACAGAGTGGATGGTTTTGCCTTCTGGTTTTTCAGACTTCTCACCTGGATCTACAGACACAACCGCAATACCGTTGCCGCTCTGCTCATAACCAAAGCCGACACCAGAAGACTGCTTCCAGAATTCAGCCGACAGTAAGGCTTGTTCGCGGTTCAAGAAGCGACGGCCAGCCCAGATTTCGGCGTTTTCTGGCAGGTAGCTGAAGCCACCCAAGCGCATAAAGGCTTCTTTTATTTCAAAGCTCCCTTCACCGTCATTGTTGCTATCTTCACTGCCAGTGGAAGAATAAAAGCTGGGGTCACCATTGCCATACTCGGCACGCACGCCCAGCTGCGACCAGACACCGTTCTGGAAAGTGGTGTTTTTGCTGATGTTGAACTCTACCTGGTTCGCGTTTTTGCCAGTGGTGCCAGCCAATCTGTAGTCAGGCTTGCCGTACTCGTTACCGGTAGAAACACCATTCTCATTCACCCTGGACCATTACCGGGCACTGTTTACCGATACCCCATATCTGCAATGGTATGCCAACACCTTTGTCCTGGCGTTCAGCAATATGGCCATCTCCATCATTGTGGTGACCAT
>JAQFVO010000971.1 GCA_027942505.1 Endozoicomonas sp.
GACCAGCCTGTAACTAAAAAAATACATTAACAAAGCAGACGTTTGTTTCACTTGATTTGTCGTCCTTGAGCCATCAGAGGCGAATCAATAAATTCGCAATGGTCATGGAACAAAACCCCTCAAATGTGGTCCATAGGTCAGAGAAGTGATTCCCGTGCTAATTGAGATTCTCCCCTGACCGGCTTCCTACAACTCGATACCTCCTGTGTTCGTGGCAGGCATGTACCGAGCCTGGGCGGCAGTTTGAATGCCATATTACTCATCGCTCTGAGAAGTCATACATATCACAAAAATTGCCGCAAAAAGGTCTTGTACAATGAATGGGATGTCGCCGGTACAAAAAATCGCATACTCGGTGAATTCAGAAACTGAGTCCTCAACTTGTCCTGTATGTCTGGAAAAATTCAGCAACAGGACTGTAACCACAATATGCAACCACAAGTTTGACCAGGCATGCCTGAAACGATGGCAAGACGTCAACAATACATGCCCGATGTGCAGAACTGAACTACCTGAGAGAAACGTAACCCCCGAACAATTATGCTTTATATGCATGGGAAAATTAGACCTTCGTGCGGCAGTAAGAACATCATGCAACCATAATTTCGATAAACAATGCGTTATGCGCTGGGTAAATTCCTACGGAACGAACTGTCCGATCTGCAGTTCAATAGTAACCTCCCTGAACATCATCATCCCTGAACATGAGGTTTATTGAACAAAAAACGACCATCTTTGTGGTCTGTTCTGTTCGGGAAGCTATTACGATCCATCATGACTTTTGGGAAAAGGTTTACCATCACCGTCCGGACTGGCCTTTATGACCTGTTACCTTGGCCACGACAAGGAGGTTGTCGTAAAAAGCATAAAAGCCTTGAACCACGAAGAACACGAAGGCCTCGAAGGAAAAGAAAAGCTCTTCGTGTTCTTCGTGGTTCCCCTCTTTTCAGGGACTTTTGCGACAATCTCCAAGGTGGTGAGCATCGGACACTCTTTCATTTACACCACCTCATTGTTCATTGCCTGCTAACAGGGTCAGCAGGGGCGATTGAAAAAAATTACACCTAAACCCGACTGGTTATGGAACAAAACCCCGCCAATATCGTCAAAAATGGTGTAAACCAATGCGAATCGGGATTCAAAGCGGATGGAATATCGCCAGATCGCAGTGCTTCGATTTCCCTGCACTCGGAAACTGAATCCGTGAACCGTGTTTGTCTGGCGGGTACAGAACCGCTGTGTCCGTCACGACAAAAACAAAGCGTAGCTACATGTCGCAAGAAATATGCCTGGATTGTTGGCCAGATGAGAAAGTTGCATACCCAGCATGCACAATTGTACAAGTCAGCGAGCAACGTTCGGACGCTGATCCGTCTGGCCATACGAACAACAAAGCGTTCTGAAGCATCCTGAGCGGCAATGACTACCGCAACGTCAAACAGCTCTTCACAGTGGACCTCTTGCTAACCCCCGAAAAGCTGCACGATGTTCTGCGCCCCTCAAGCGCAACAACACCAGACTGATTATTAATCAGGGCTGGCAGGAAGCAGATCAACATTCTGCTGTCAGTAGCAACGCTGGCAAGACTGTGTTGAAGATGCCAAATTGCTCGACGCTCCGGGCGCACAACAAACAAAAAATCGCAGATAATAAAAGGTCTTTTACAAATGGACGGGTTAACACATAAGAACGCATCAATTTATCAGAGTTTAGAAATCAAATCGCCAGATTGTGCCACTTGCCGTGGAACCCTGGGCAGCAACGGTGCGACGGTAAAAACAGTATGTAACCACACTTTTGATGCAATGTGCCTCGCTCCCTGGCAAAAAATCAATGATATACACCCAATATCCAGGACCAGCCTGTCAAAAAGATCCATCGCCCGGTGTAAACTGACCGACTTTCTGCTGGCTGAGATTTACAAAGGAGACCCCAGATCACTGCGTAAGGCTGCAAACCTCTTTAACATGGGTATAAAACTCTCCGAGTGGGAGTTGCACGATGCGTTGTTGTGGGCAATCCAGAGGGAAGACAACGACGGCTACGCTACTGCGGAACTACTCATCCGTCAAGGCGCTGACCTGACCGGTCCGGAAAAGAGCTATGCCCTGCTGTCGTCACTGAGCAAAGAGTACTTCTGCTGCAAACAAGCCAAACTGCTCATTGACCTCGGTGCCACATTGACTCAGCAAGACCTGCATAACCTTCTACTGGTGGCGGTCCGCGAGAAAACCAACTCCGGGCGGGTCGATCTCCTTATCAGCCTGGGCGCCAGACTGACCCAGCGAGAGCTGCACGATGCCCTGCTTTGGGCAATCAAGAGTACAGCCGGCGATCACTATAACACCAAACTGCTTCTCAAACTGGGCGCCTCGCTGACCCTGGAAGAGCTGCGCGACACTCTGGTGCCAGCGGTCCAGAAGGAAGACTTCACCGGGCTCGAAATTGCCTTATTTCTCATCGTCGAGAGCGGTTGCCAGAACCTTCAGGAGTTACCCGAGCTGCACGATGTTCTGCTATCGGTCATCCGCACAAAGCACCACCTTGGCACCGGGTTCTCTCAACTGCTTGCCAGTCTTGGTATCAGACTGACTCACCAGGAGCTGCACGACAACCTGCTGGCGGCATTTATGAGAGAAGACATGAATGGCTACCATATTGCCAAACTGCTTATTAGTCTGGGCGCCAGACTAAGCCGGGAGGAGTTGCACGATACGTTGCTATCGATCATCCAGAGAGAGGACGGCAATGTCCACTGTTATGCCAATCTGCTCATCAGCAAAGGCGCGCGGCTGAACTGGCCAGAGCAGCAGGAACTGCACGATGACCTGCTGTCGGCTATCATCGACGGGCCAAACGGCCGCGGATTCCATTATGCTGAACTGCTCTGCAGTCTGGGTGTCAGACTGACTTGGCCCGAGTTACAAGAAAACCTGCTGGCTGCAATCAAGAGAGAAGACTCCTATGGACGACAGATTGCCAGACTTCTTATCAATCTTGGCGCCAGGCTGAACGCACACGAACTGAACAATAACCTGCTGTCAGCGCTGCACAGGCAAGACGCCGATGGCAACGAGAACGCTGAATTACTCATCAGTATGGGTGCCAGATTAACAACACATTGTTGGTAGTTGTACCTAATGAATGGAATATCAAAGCAGCAAGCCGCAATTCATGCCAGCCCGGAAACAGAGTCTGTGGATTGTGCTATCTGCCAGGGAAAGCCCGGCTCGAATGGACCGATGGTAAAAACAAAATGCAACCACTCATATGATGCAACATGCCTGGCTACCTGGCGAAAAGTCAACGATACCTGCCCGTTATGCAGAGCCAGTTTAGCCAACAGAACCATTGCCCTGCTTGATTTACACGACACTCTACTGCTGGAGATTTGCAGGGTCGATAGCGTTGGACGCAGTAACGCCAGTCAGCTTTTTAATCAGGGCGTTCGCCTTACCGATCAGGAGCTGCACTATGCTCTACTAACGGCAATCCTGAGAAATGATTATTCTGGCTGCGCTAACGCCGAACTGCTCATTAACCAGGGTGCCCGCCTGACCGATCAGGAACTGCATGACACCCTGCTGTTGGCGCTTCAGAGATCAGACACCCTGGGACGTATCAAAGCAGAACTGCTCATCAATCTTGGCGCCACACTGACCAGGCAAGAGCTGCACGACCTCTTGCTATCGGTCATCCTGAGGAATGACTTTGACGGCTACACCAACGCCAAACTGCTCATCAATCTCGGTGCCCGCCTGACCAATCAGGAGCTGCACGATATCCTGCTAGTGGCGGTTCGTATGGCAGACAGCTTTGGTCTCGACAAAGCCAAACTGCTCATCAGTCTCGGCGCCACACTGACTCAGCAAGAGATGCACCCTTTCCTGTTGCAGGCGGCCCGCGGTGAAATCAGCACCGGACTCGAATGGGCCAGCCTGCTCTTCACTCGGAACGCCACCCTGACCAGACAAGAGCTGCACGATGCCCTCCTGCTGGCAATCCAGAGCAAAGACGACGACGGCTATCATATGACCAGACTGCTGATCAAAATGGGCGCCACATTAACGAGGCAGGAACTGCATGACAGCCTGCTGGCGGACCTGCACAGTGAGTTTACCAGCGTTGATTGCTCGGTTGCTCAGCTACTCATCGAGCTAGGTGCCAGGTTGACCCCGCGAGAGCTGCACGACAATCTGCTGTCGCAGATCCGCAGGGAAGACAAACGCGGGTGCTTCAACGCGAAACTGTTGAGCAAACTGGGCGCCAGGCTAACCCCCCAAGAGTTGCACGACAATCTGCTAACAGCCATCAGACGGGAAGATCAACGTGGACGGCGTAATGCCCGTCTTCTGATCAAACTTGGGGCGACACTGACTGCACAGGAACTATACGACAATCTGCTATCAGCCCGGCGCAGGCAAGACCATGATGGCAACGAGAATGTCAGAATACTCACCGATCTGGGTACTCAATTAACAACAGAGAGTGGCAACCAACATGTCAGCTGATTAAATTAAGATCCAGAAAAATAATGCGTTGTTATTACAGTCTGAGGGAAGCGGTATGGCAAAAAG
>JAQFVO010000184.1 GCA_027942505.1 Endozoicomonas sp.
TGGAGCGGGAAGTATTTATCTACTCAACCGGCAAGAGCCGTATCTACGACTTCCACTGCAAGCCTGAGCTAAACAGTTCCTTTACCGAGGGAACCGTTGATCTCAGTGTTGAGCTAAAACACTACGAAACCACCGCATCCCAGCTGACTCTCAAAGCGCGACTGCTGGATGACAAAAACAGCTTTCAGCCAGTTATTACTAATGAATCGTCGTTTATTTGTGAAGGCATTGAACACAGTTGCACCTTTACCGGCACAGTAGAGAACCCACGCCTGTGGAGTGCTGAAGCTCCCAACCTCTATACCCTGCTCCTGACCCTGAGCAATGAACAGGGTGACATTATCGAAACCACTAGCCACAAGATTGGTTTTCGCCATATAGAGATTATTGACGGTCAGCTGACTGTTAACGGTAAGGCAATCAAAATCAAGGGCGTTAACCGCCACGAGCTGCACCCTACATTAGGCCACGTGCCCACCGAAGAGAATATGCTCACCGATATCCGTCTGATGAAAGAGCATAACATCAATGCGGTGCGCACCAGTCACTTCCCCTGCCATTCCCGCTGGTACCAGCTGTGTGATGAATATGGTCTCTATGTGGTTGATGAAGCCAATATTGAGTCACACCCGCTGGCCCTGAAACCAGAAACCCAGATTGGTGATACCGAGTCCTGGATTCCTGCCCACCTTGATCGCATGCAGGCGATGGTAGAGCGGGATAAAAACCATGCCTGTGTGATCATCTGGTCAATGGGTAACGAGGCGGGTAAAGGCCGTGTCTTTGAAACCCTCTATAACTGGACAAAAGAGAGGGATGGTAGCCGCCCGGTTCAGTACGAGCCTGCCGGGGAAGCACCTTACACCGATATTGTCTGCCCGATGTATCCAACTCTGGAACGACTGGAAGAGTTTGCCAATAAAAACGACGATCGACCAATGATTATGATCGAGTACGCTCACGCCATGGGTAACTCGGTGGGTATTCTCAACGATTACTGGAAGATTATTGACAACAGCCACTGTTTGCAGGGTGGTTTTATCTGGGAATGGATGGATCACGCCCTGGAGCTGACCAATGAACAAGGGCAAAAATACTGGGGTTACGGCAAAGACTACCATCCGGATATGCCCACCGACGGCAACTTTATGAATGATGGTCTGGTGGCACCGGATCGTACGCCCCATCCTCACATGGCAGAAGTGAAAAAAGTTTATCAGCCGGTCCGTTTCCATGTTGTCGACAGAACCCGTGGCCAGTTTGAAGTGGAAAACCGCTACGATTTTATCGGACTGGACCACCTGGAAATCCGTTATCAGATTACCGCTGATGGCCATGAAGTGAAGCAGGGCAGTCTGGGCAGCGTGTCGGTGGCCCCTGACCAACGCCAGCCACTACAGGTTTCTCTGGCAGGACTGTCATTAGCAGACGACAGCGAATATCTGATTACCCTCAGTGCTGTCAGCAAAAATGAAGAGGCATTCGTTGGCTGTGGCTATGAATATGCCTGGGATCAGTTCAACCTGACTGACCGACCTGCATACCAGCAACCGGTTGTCGCCAACCATCAAACACTGGAACTGCATCAGAGCGATGCCGTTATCGAAGTCAAAGGTTACGATTTTGCTGTCTGCTTTGATCGTCATAACGGTGCCATGACTGAGTTTACCGTGGCCGACCGGGCAATGATTCAAACCGGTATTGAACCGAATTTCTGGCGTGGTCTGACCGATAACGACCTGGGTGCCAAGGCCTTTGAGTGGGCCGACAT
>JAQFVO010000996.1 GCA_027942505.1 Endozoicomonas sp.
TTACCGGACCTCTCATTTTCCAGCTGCCAAATGTCCAAAGAGCAATCATACCAGGAGTTGCAAACGGTCAGTACATGATCACCAGCAGGGCTGAATCGCGCAAGACCTACTCTGGAATGATGATTTATTTTGGCCAATTCCTGCCACCGATCATCAACCCGTCCGTAAACCCTGGCCGATCCGTCCCCAGAGAACGCCACAAACTGGCAGCTGTCAGGGCTGAATTCGCTGGTTCCTACCCCGCTACCGAAGGTGAACACTTGCTCTTTTTGCCAATACCCTTCTTTAAGCACATGGATGCCCAATGTTTCATCCTGGCTGGAAGTCAACAAACGAGTACTGTCAGGGCTGAACCTGGCTGACATCGAATCAGAGTGTTCGACAGTACCCCTTAATTCCCAGCCACCTCGATCATAACTGAAGACTTTCACGATATGGGAATCTGAAACTGTCAGTAGATGCTGCCCATCCCGACTGAATTGAACATCCTCCACAATTCGATGTGGGCGAAGAGCTACTGACTCCTGCCAACGGTTCTCAACCAGGCGGAATAACCTCAAGGTGCCTGAGGCGGCGGTAGCAAGGCAGGTGCCGTCACAGTTAAATCTCACTATAGACACCATATCAGGGTGCGAAATTTTGTCTTGCTCACCCCAGCCCCCATCGACAAGAGCAAAGACATTGCAAGTACCGTCCTCAAAACCAACAGCCAAATGACGGCCGTCGGGACTAAACTCAACGTCTTTAAGCAGATGGGGAAGCTGTGTAGAGAGTTGGGAGTGCCACTGCCCGTCTTCGAAGCCCAGAACAGCAACACCTCCTTCATGTTGCAACACCACGTGAAGGCCGTCAGGGCTAAATTGAGCGTCGTTTACCCCGACATTGTGATTGGCGTCAAACTGCTTTAGCCAGTGCCCGTCGCTGAGTCCGTAGATCTTGACTGTGCCATCATCGGAGGCAGTAATTAGTCGGGTACTGTCATGGCTGAACCTGGCACTCGTTAATTGCTTTGGATGGCAAATAACCTTTTTTGAACACCACTTCCCGGCATCAATCCCGCAAAGATGGGAAGTTTTATCGTAGGATGCGGTAATAACATGGGTACCGTCGGGGCTAAAGCAAGCGGATGTAATAGCCCGATCATGGGAAAAAGTGTATGAATTCTGCACAGAAAGAGCGTTGGTTTCAGCTGATTTCTGGTCAGGTCTGGTAATTTTTCGTGACTTTCCCTCGGCATGGATAGACGACGTATTCAAAGAGGGATCAGGCAGGGCATTTCTTACGGATACGTCATCAGCCAGGGCACTCGAAGCATGAGGGGGCAGCGTTTGAACTCGTTCGGTTGCTTGCGACACTGGCAAACCGCCTTCGCCATCGTCTTGGCTCTGAGGTGGTTGATGATTATTTGCCCTTGACTGAAGCATGAGATAGTAAACCATAACCTTTCAACTCCTGAATTTCCCGAGTTATTACTGTCTAACCGGATCTTCGACAGAGATAATTGCGTTTAGTTCCTAATCGACACACGAACATACAGCCATTTATAAACGAAAAAAAAGAATGAAAAAAAAGAACAAAGAGCACAAAGAGGAGATTTTCTTTTCTTCGTGCTCTTAGTGTCCTTCGTGGTTCCATCTTTA
>JAQFVO010000188.1 GCA_027942505.1 Endozoicomonas sp.
TTGCAGAAAAAACAGGAACTCGAAAAGAAATTGGGCACAGGTCAGTTGCCATTGGTTGCCTATTCCTGCAAAGGGGGTTCTATAGAAGTCTATTTTGATGAAGAACTGGCTGGGAATAACCTGGCATTCAACGAGGTCAGGCTGAGAGATTTTTCTACAACCCATAATTTGTCTGAGGAAGCATTCAGGGGCTTGCTTAATCTTCTGCCAGTGTCCTTAAAATCAGACACATTAAACAGGCAAACCCTGAACATATCATTAGATCTGGTCGAAGCCAGGCAAGAAATTATACAACTGATCCAAAAACCAGACTGGCAAAGTTACCATCGCTCTCAGGCATTGAAAAACAGCAAATTCCCACTGCGTTCACGATTTTTTGTTGATGGCTTATGGCAAACGCTTCTTGATCTGTTATCAATGTGTGAAGAAGGCAGGTATGGTCGTGATGATGAATCAAAATCTGATGATGCCAGAAAAATATTTGTTGACCTTTTCAATAGTGGAGTACCAATCAGTGATTATTATTGCAGGAGAGTTTTAGAGGAATGTCGTCCGCCATGGTTGAGCTGTTATATGAAAGCAGTAAATATTTCACCGAACAGGAAAAGCCTGGCTGACCTGATCGATGAAAAATTCCCACTCAACCCAGCAGCTACACTTGAGTTTCATCAATTCTGCGAGAAAGCAACACCAATTCAGTTGGCTGAAACATTGCTGAATATATTTAAAAAGCCATTTCACACCGGTGATGAATTTGCTTGCTTTTACCCCCCTTTTCTGGCATTGTTTCGTTATTTTACCCCCGATGAGTCGGCATATGAACAATTAAAGAATTACTTTGACCAGAATTTCAATAATCGATTTTACAAAGAAAGGTCGGGTATTCATTCCGCCAGAAAATGTATTCGATGGATTAAAAAAATATGGCAGAATCGCGAGCAAGAGCCTTTTTACCAAAACTGGCCAAACCTTGTTCAGCAAGCCCGACAACAGATGATTGATTTGCGCATCCGCGTTGGTCTGCATGTCCGGAGTTCCTCTCTAAAAGAGCCAACAGTCAATCAACCAGCAGAGTTACAATTCCTGGTTGACACATTCAGCGTACCACCGGTTCTGAATGCTGCCGGTGATAATGAAGCAACCGTCCTGACGGTATTAAATCATTATTACCGCCGTCCCGGGCCTGAACGGGTGACTAACTTTCTTAGTCGCGCCACCCTGCCCGAGATATGGAAACCCACGCACGCTTGTAATCATGTATTGCGGGCCAGGGTTAACGCGTTGTGGTATATGGAACTACTGGAGAAGTTTGCAGTAATGACATTCTCGGATCCAGAGAAACACCTGCTGGCACTGGCGGCCGTTTATCACGATGCGGCCGCAGAAGATGTACCGAAGGCGGATGAAGAAAGTAAGGCCGCCTTCTATTTCAAACGGGATCTGGCCGGTCAGTACCCGGGGGAGTTGCTGGAAGATGTCGCCATGGCGCTTGCTGGCAAGGAAGATGATTTACCTGACCGTCAGGCTGAACCAGTCAGTGAGAAACTGCGCAGTTATTTGCATGTATTGCGTTTCGCTGACCGCTTGGACATTATTCGCTGCACCGGTGTTCCCTCTGATTTTCCCGGATTGGCAAAAACCGGCTGCCTGGATTTTGACGCATCACGGCTTGACCTGCCGGTGCAGTTGCAAGCCACCAATCCTGACCAGAAATCCGATGTTCAGCTCGAACTGGAAGCCGCCATGCACGGTGCCGCCGACCTGGT
>JAQFVO010000195.1 GCA_027942505.1 Endozoicomonas sp.
GCCCTTTTCTGGTACCGCAAAGCCGCTGACCAGGGAAACGCCGCCGCACAAAAAGACCTTGGCTGGATGTACCAGAACGGTCTGGGAGTCAGACAGGACTTCACCAAAGCACTCTTCTGGTTCCGCAAGGCCGCTGGCCTGGGAAATGCCACAGCACAAAACAACCTGGGCTTTATGTACCAAAATGGCCTGGGCGTGAAGCAGGATGATACCAGAGCCCTGCACTGGTTCCTCAAGGCTGCCGACCAGGGATCGGTCACTGCGCTAAGTAACCTGAACTTGTTGCAGCGCAGCAGAGCGAATCTGGCATCAAACTGAAGCGGAATCTGAATGGTAAGACATGCCTGCCGGGCGGGTTTTCAGGAACTCTGGCACCGGCTTGTTACCTGAAAGGCTCAAGACGCACTGCCTCAATATTCCGACAACAGGAACAACGTGGTTAGTGAGTCCGGGTGCAACAGTACTGCTGCTGAGCACGGGGTGTTGAACTTTTACTTTGCTGCAGACTCTGATGGGCCATGAATACAGTAGGCGACTCAGCTAACTCATGTGCAATATGCCTTGCAGCACTTGGAGAAGAACCGGGTGAAGAACTGTCTCATGCTCTTTTACCAGCCTTTATCCAAGGGCTCCCGAGGGATGTCAGGGTAGTAACGCTAAAGCCGTGCGCCCATGAATTTCACATCACCTGTATAAGTCTATGGCTGAATGAGTCGGTACGATGTCCATTGGATCGCCGCGTGGTTACCGGCAGCACTCCCTCAATCCCCCACTTGATAAATCTGCAACGGGCGTTGCTCAAGTCAGTGGAGGACAACCAGATTCGGGATGTTCAGGAAATTCTGTTAGCCGGGTTAACCCCGGAACAGCTTTCTGGCTCCAACTCAGCGAACCCGTTAACCATGGCATTAGGGAGTGGACGTTGGGGGATAGCAGCGCAGCTGTTCGAAGCGGGATGGACCACTGATGACGCAACAGCGCAAAATAATCTGGGCTGGATGTGCCGCAACGGCCTGGGGGTAGAGCGGGATTATGCCAAGGCTGTGCTCTGGTATCAGAGGGCCGCCGACAAGGGGAACGTGACAGCGCATAATAACCTGGGCTGGATGTACTACCGGGGTCAGGGGGTGGAGCAAGACTATGTCAAGGCTCTGTCTTTCTTTTACCAAGCCGCCGAGATGGGGAGTATCGAAGCACATAATAGCCTGGGATCTATGTATGAGAAGGGTGTCGGGGTGAGGCAGGATTACGCCCTGGCCATGTCCTGGTACCACAAAGCTGCCAGCATTGGACACGCCCAGGCACAATGTAACCTGGGTAGATTGCACCGCGACGGTCTGGGAGCGAATCGGGATTACAACGCAGCCCTGCTCTGGTTCCAAAAGGCCGCCGACCAGGGAAGCGCCACCGGCCAGTATAACCTTGCCTCGATGTACCAGAATGGCCAGGGAATAAAGCAGAACTACGCCACAGCCTACTCCTGGTACTTAAAAGCTGCCGTTCAGGGACACATCCTGGCACAAAGAACCCTGGGCTGGATGTACCGAAATGGCCTGGGGGTCGAGCAAAACTACACCTACGCCCTTTTATGGTACTACCGCGCAGCAGATAGCGGTGATGCGACAGCACAAAATCAGTTGGGCTTGATGCACTATCACGGCCAGGGGGTAGAACAGGACTCCGGTGAAGCCCTGTTCTGGTATCACCAGGCCGCCGACAATGGACACGCCACAGCACAACTCAACCTGGGCGTGTTGTACTTCAACGGTCTGGGGGCGGCGCGGAACTATGGCAAAGCCCTGAAGTATTTCCACCTGGCCGCCAACCAGGGAATTGCCCCGGCACAAAACAACCTGGGCTGGATGTACCAAAAAGGCCTTGGGGTCGGGCAGGACCATGGTGAAGCTCTGCGCTGGTACCAGCAGGCCGCCAACGATGGGCATACCGACGCACAAAACAACCTGGGCCGGTTATACCAAAACGGCGTTGGGATTGAACGGAACTATGCCGAAGCTCTGCGCTGGTTGCGCAAGGCCGCTGACCAGGGATGTGCTGCGGCACAAAGCAACCTGGGCATTACCTACGAGGAAGGCCTGGGAGTGACGCAGAACTATTCCGAAGCCCTGTTCTGGTACCAGAAGGCCGCCAGTCTGGGAAACACGACAGCGCAAAACAATCTGGGCTGGATGTACCAAAAAGGCAAGGGCGTGAAGAAGGACCTCAGACAAGCCCAGTTCTGGTACCACGAGGCTGCCGAACACGGAAACGCCACAGCACAAAATAACCTGGGCTGGATGTACCGCAGTGGTGTAGGAGTAAAGCAGGACTTCACACAGGCCCTGATCTGGTTCCGTGAGGCCGCTGACCAGGAAAACGCCGCGGCGCAAACCAGTTTGGGTTGGCTGTATCAAAACGGCCTGGGAGCAGAGCAGGACTTGGCTCAAGCCCTGTCCTGGTACCGCAGGGCCGCTGGCCAGAGTAACGCTGAGGCGCAAAGCCAACTGGGCTGCATGTACCGGGACGGTCTGGAGGTAGGACAGGACTACGCCGCAGCCGTATCCTGGTTCCGCAAAGCCGCTGGCCAGGGGTATGCCAGGGCGCAAAGCCAGCTGGGCTGGATGTACCTCTGTGGCCTGGGAGTGAAGCAGGACTCTGCCATGGCCCAGTCCTGGTACCACAGGGCTGCTGCCCAGAGTTGTGCTACGGCGCAAAGTGACCTGGGCTGGATGTACCTCTGTGGCCTGGGGGTGAAGCAGAACTACACCATGGCTCTGTTCTGGTGCCGCATGGCCGCCAACCAGGGAGATGCCATTGCAGAAAAAAGACTGGGTTGGATGTACCAAAAAGGTTTGGGCGTCGAGCAGGACTATTCTGAGGCTCTGTTCTGGTATAAAAAAGCCGCCGGAAAAGAAAATGCCGCAGCGCAAAATCAGCTGGGCCGGATGTACGAGACAGGTCTGGGGGTGAAGCAAGACTACACCGAAGCCATCTACTGGTACCGCAAGGCGGCTGAGCAGAAAAACGTCAACGCACTGGAAAACCTGAACTGGTTGCAATGCAACGAGCTGAGTCTTGAATCAAGCTGAGGCACAGTCCCGCACCCATGGTTCAGCGGGTAGCCGTTTCACTGCATCTGCAACGGTTAGGACTTGCGGGGGAAGAAGACCAACTCCAGCCACAGAGCCCAAACAATCGACCGAAAATCCAAAAAAAGGAACTGATCAGCTGGAGGGACTGTCCAATTGGTTAAAAGAACATCTGATAACCAGGAATTCATCCAGACCGACTCTCACAAGGAGCCTCTGGAAAAAATACGGGGTACCCCACTCGATGCACACTCCTCCTGTTACCCAAGCCCCTGGCCTCGCACCAGCGGTTGCTCCTGCAACAACCCATAACCCGCCAAAATCTGAAGAATACTTTTGCGGGCACCAGGTTTCTGCTGCTGAAGAGCTCAGGAAATTTGATAACGATGAATTCATGCCTCTCAAAGTTCAGATTTTCAGTAAGAATCTGCGTGATGGTGAACGAGAATATGGGACCATCCTCGAAGCGCGCTACCAATTACCCCGGGGGCGCCGGAAATGGCGAATTACGGACACACAAATCAAACCCGTGAAAAAAAATAGAGATAACCTCATGGCTGAGGGCAATGTACGCAGGTTCTTTGAGCAGGGGCTTGGGCAAGTTATTAAATGTCACGGCGATAACCCTAATTCCAGGTCAGAACGTTATCGCTCATATATCAACCTGCCAAAAGACCCTGCTGATTATGTGTGGCGAAAAGAACTGGGCCTGCACAGCAAAGAAGACGCAATGATTGAGATTTTCGGGGAAAACAATGCACAACATTTGAGAGATCAACTGGGCCGGATGCAAGCCAATAACCCCGATAATGACAGAGTCAAACAATGGATTGAGATATGTGACATGCTCAGGGAGGACAGGACCTGCTCTTTTCCCTACTACGCAAAAAGGACCTGCCCAGGGCGTTGTCTGGTGGAACCTGATTATGGCTGGAAACACGGCAATGGATTCAAAGAGAACGTCATTCTTGACCTGGTATTTTATCAGGTCGATCGTCGATCACATGATGCTATTACCCGCCAGCAAAATAAGATCGTAAATTTCCTGAGATCGGAGGGGGTTACCGGCAATATCCTGTGGGGAAGAATTGCCCACCCGGAGGATTCCCCGCCACCTCAGGGACGCGGAGCACTAACGCTGGAGCAAGTGTGTATCAAAGAACTGCAGATATTTCTGAAAACAACCCAGGTACAACAACTGTCTGAGGCGTTATGGCAATTTATTGAAAAGTCCCGTGATGCTGCGGATCCGCCCCCTGAGCTAAACCCGGATTTTGTTCCCAGGCAGGGAATTCCTGATCGCAGGAAGCTTGTCTCAACTGCACGGGGAAATATTGAACTTTTGCTTACCTGAAGACTATGACGGCTTGATGTACCGAGACGGTCTGGGTGTCGAGCAAAACCATGCCAAGGCCCTGTGCTGGTTCTACAAATCTGCCTTCTGGAATAATGCGGCAGCACAAAACAATCTGGGCTGCATGCACCAACACGGTCTGGTCGTGGAGCAGAACTACACCAAGGCACTGTACTATTATCGCAAGGCTGCTGACCAAGGAAACCTCATGGCGCTGGAGAACATAAGGTTGTTGCAACTCAGGATATCGAGTCTTGAATCAAACTGAGGCAGTCCGGAATTCCGGTGAGGCAGGTTCACCCTGTTCGCAAGCACTGTGTCTGAACGCTCATCACAGGGTCCAGCACCAGTTCCAGCTGGTCACCCGGACAGAGGGGGCCAACGCCGGCTGGAGTGCCTGTCATGACAATATCTCCCGGTAACAGGGAAAAGTGCTGGCTGATAAAACCCAGCAACTGCGGTATCCGGGTCAGCATCTGTCCGGTATTGCCCTGCTGTCGCAGCTGACCATTGACCGACAGGGAAAAAGTCAGGTCATCCAGACGCCCGATCTGCCCGATCGGTACAAAGCCTGACAGTGGACAGCTGCCGTCAAATGCCTTGGCCACTTCCCAGGGCAGCCCCCGTTCTTTTTGCCGGCTCTGCACATCGCGCAACGTCAGATCCAGGCCCAGACCAACGGCAATTACCGCCTGACTGGGATCAGAACCGGCCAACGAATCCCCGATCAACAGGCATACCTCCACCTCGTGGTGTACCTCACCCCGCCCGCGGGGCAGCCGCACCGGATGCCCGAGCTCGGTCATGGCCGTGAGAGGCTTGATAAACAGCACAGGTTCGTCGGGAGGCGGGTTATTTAACTCATGGATATGGGCAGCGTAGTTGCGCCCGACACAGACGGCTTTGCCCGCCGGCAGGTTAATGCGCTCACCATTGAGCCAGTGGTGCTGATAGTTCATGGTGCCTCTTTTTTTGTCGGTTGCCCGTCCGGCTCTTTTCCCGTATCAGTAGGGCGGGTCGGGATTATTTCGGCCACAAGGCGGGACCGGACTTCTTCGGACTGCACGAAAGCGTTTACAATGAATCTGATCGAGCCGCCGGTATTCTCCCACGGCTGGTGGAGCAGTGGAAGCATCACTGCTGGCAGTGGCTACTGAGCTAACACAGCAAAACGTCCACACAATAAACACAGGTAAGCACAACTCATTCACAATTTACGCACAGGTAATCCACAGGAGTTTCCCATGTCAAAAGAGCTGCAAATCAATATCCAGAAGCTTCACGATATTCTGCAGGACTCACCTGTCGATGAGTGCACAGCAGGTGCCCTGAGGCAAACCACCGAAGATATCCGCATTGCCGTGGCCCAGGCAGAAGGAGAAATTCCCATTCAGGGCTACAATGACCAGCTCGAACAGGAAGCCATTCGCTTCAGTGAAGACCACCCGGCGCTGTCCCAGGCCATCCGGCAACTGATGATCACCCTCTCCAGTATGGGGATTTGAGGGCCGGTAGAACAGCACAATAGCAACAAAAAAGAGATTACTATGCCGGAGATATCTTTGGACAAGAGCAAGATTGGTTTCCTGTTGCTCGAGGGCGTACACCCGTCTGCGGTGGCCATGCTCAAGGCGGCAGGTTACACCCGCATCGACTACCTGCCTACGGCCCTGGAGCCGGAGCAACTCAAAGAGCGCATCAGTGAGGCGCGTTTTGTCGGCATCCGTTCGCGCACCCAGCTCACCGACGAGATGTTTGCTGCCGCCAGGAAACTGTGCGCCGTGGGTTGCTTCTGCATCGGCACCGACCAGGTGGATCTGCCCGCCGCTACCCGGCGGGGTATTCCCGTCTTCAACGCGCCGTATTCCAACACCCGCTCGGTTGCCGAACTGGTGCTGGCCGAAGCCATTGCCCTGCTGCGCGGACTGCCGGAGAAAAACGCCCTGGCCCACCAGGGCCGATGGCTGAAAACTGCTACTGACTCCCATGAGATCAGGGGCAAAAAACTGGGGATTGTCGGCTACGGCAACATTGGCAGCCAGCTGAGTATCATGGCCGAAGCGCTGGGCATGGAGGTCTGTTTTTACGATGTGGCGACCAAGTTGCCCATGGGCAATGCCACCCAGGTCAACGATCTGAACACCCTGCTGGGCATGAGCGACGTCGTCAGTCTGCATGTGCCCGAAACACCCGCCACCCAGTGGCTGTTTGGTGCGGCACAATTTGCTGCCATGAAAGAGCACAGCGTTTTCATTAACGCGTCGCGTGGCTCCGTGGTGGTGATCGATGCCCTGGCCGACGCTCTGCAAAGTGGCAAGCTGCTTGGTGCCGCCATTGATGTTTTCCCGCAAGAGCCGCGCAATAACGATGAGGAGTTTATCAGCCCGCTGCGGGGCATGAACAACGTTATCCTGACGCCCCACATCGGCGGCAGCACCCGGGAGGCACAGGAAAACATCGGTCGGGAGGTGGCCGAAAAGTTCATTATGTACAGCGATATTGGTTCGACCCTGTCATCGGTCAACTTCCCTGAGGTTGCCCTGCCGGCCCACCCGGGCAAACACCGGCTGCTGCATATCCATCGCAATATCCCCGGAGTGCTTGGCCAGATTAACCAGATTCTTTCCGAGAACAGCATTAATATCAGCGGTCAGTATTTACAGACCAATGAGTCCGTAGGTTACGTGGTGATTGATGTGGACGCAGCCCACAGCGACATTGCCATGAAAAAGATACGGCAGATTGAAGGTACCATCCGTTGTCGCGTTCTTTATTAGCAGCGCTTCTGGTCGCCGCCATGGTGTTTCACGTTTTGGCCAGTGCCGGTGAACTGGCCGAGGAGATTGACCATCTGATTGACTTTGTCGGTGACTCCAACTGCACATTTATTCGCAATGGCGACCAACACAGTGCTGCCGAGGCGGTAGAGCATATGCAGAAGAAGTACGACTACTTTCGTGAGAAAGTGGCCAGTGCCGAGCAGTTTATCGAACTGAGCGCCAGCAAAAGCCTGCTCTCTGGCAGACCTTACTGGATTGCCTGTCCGAACCGCGAAAAACAGCACTCACGCACCTGGTTGCTGAACGAGCTGGCCCGTTATCGGCTGAGCAGTAAAACCGATTCATAGTCTGGCATAGCGAACATAGACATTATGCGTATTCTGCACACTTCAGACTGGCACCTGGGCCAGCATTTTCTGGGCAAAAGCCGTGAAGCCGAACACCAGGCCTTTCTCAACTGGCTGGTGGCACTGGTACAGGCGCAGGGGGTAGATGCACTGATCATTGCCGGTGATATTTTCGATACCGGTACTCCTCCAAGCTACGCCCGCGGACTCTACAGCCGCTTTATTGTCGACCTGCAAAACACCGCCTGCCGGCAACTGGTCGTGGTCGGCGGCAACCACGATTCCGTGGCCACGCTGCACGAGACAAAAGAGCTGCTGGCCTGCCTGAACACCTTTGTAGTCGGTGGCGTCAGCAAAGACCCGAAAGAGCAGGTACGGGTACTGAACAACCGTGATGGTCAGCCGGGGGCAGTGATCTGCGCCATCCCCTACGTGCGAGCGAGGGATGTGCTGGAAAGTCAGGCCGGAGAGAGCGGTCAGAGCAAACAGCAGGCCCTGCAACAAGCCATTGCTGATCACTACCAGACCATCTACGCCGAGGCAGAGAAAGTGGCCAACGGCGCCCTGCCCATTATTGCCACTGGCCACCTGACCACCGTCGGTGGTCAGCTGAGCGAGTCGGTGCGCGAGCTTTACATCGGTACGCTGGCGGCCTTTCCTGCCAGTGCCTTTCCGGCAGCCCACTACATCGCCCTGGGTCATCTGCACCAGGCCCAGGTGGTAGCCAAACAGGAGCATATCCGCTATTGTGGCTCTCCCATACCCCTGAGTTTTGATGAAGTCGGCGGTGAAAAACAGGTCACCATTGTCGATTTCAACGACCACGGACTGGACAACATTGAATCCATCCCAGTACCGACATTTCGGCCATTGATCAGCCTGAAGGGGTCACTGGAGAGCATTGCCGAGCAACTCGATGCCCTGGCCAGCAACCTCAGCCAGCCCCTGCTCAACCCGTGGCTGGAGGTTGAAATCACCACCGAAGATTACTTGCACGACCTGCAGAACCGGGTGGAGCAGCTGGTTCTGGCAAAAGAAGAGCTGGCCGACGTTGAGCTGTTGCGGGTACGCAAAAAAAGAACCCAGTCAGAGCCGGCATTTACCGAGGCAGGCGTGAGCCTGACGGAGCTGAGCGTCAACGACGTGTTTGCCCAGCGGCTAAATCAGGAAACGCTGAGTGACGAGCAGCGACAGCAGCTCAACAGCGCGTTTCAGGAAATACTGGAAGCGGTATCAGACCCCCGGGACACTGTTTTGCCTTAGGAAGGAAGTTGTGCAGTGAAAATCCTCAGCCTACGCCTGAAAAACATCAACTCCCTCAAAGGTGAGTGGAAGATCGACTTTCGCCAGGAACCGTTCGCCAACAGTGGCCTGTTCGCCATTACCGGCCCCACGGGGGCGGGCAAAACCACACTGCTTGATGCCATCTGCCTTGCCCTCTACCACCAGACCCCTCGCCTGACCACCATCTCCGCCAACGACAATGAACTGATGACTCGCCACACCGCGGAGTCCCTGGCCGAGGTGGAGTTTGAGGTGAAAGGCAGTGCCTACCGCGCCTTCTGGTCCCAGCGCCGGGCCCGGGGCAAAGCCAACGGCAAACTGCAAGCCCCCCAGGTGGAGCTGGCTCAGGCCGACGGGACCATTATCACCACCAGCATCAAGGACAAGCTGAAAACCATCAGTACGCTGACTGGGCTGGACTTTGGCCGTTTTACCAAGTCCATGCTGCTGGCCCAGGGTGGTTTTGCTGCCTTCTTGGAGGCCAGCACCAACGAGCGGGCAGAGCTGCTCGAAGAACTGACCGGCACTGAGATCTACGGCGACATCTCCCGTCGGGTTTTTGAGCGCATGCGCGAGGAAGAGAGTGCTCTGAAACTGCTCAAGGCCAGGGCTGAGGGGTACTCTGTGCTGGACGATGAACAGCTGGCCCAGCTTAAGTTACAGCACAACGAACTACTGGCCCGGCAACAGCAAGCCAGCACTGAGCGCCAGGCTGTGGCCGATCACCGACGCACTCTGGAGCAATTGGCCAGCAGGGAGCAGGAGCACGACAAAGCCCGGGTGCTGCTGGATAAGGCAGTACAGGAGTGGGATCACCATGAACCCCAGCGACACCGCCTGGAGCAGTCACTGCCGGCCATCGAACTGCTGCCGCACTGGGAGCGGCTCGATGAACTGACGCAAAAGCAGCAACAGGCCAGCAAGACACTGGCGGATCAACGCCAGCAGCAGCAAGCCCGGCAACGCGAAGCACAGCAGGTGCAGCAGCAGTCCCGGGTACAGGCTGAAGCACTGTCTGCGTATCAGCAGGAGCAAGCCAGCACACAAGCCCTGCTCGAGCAGGTAATCCCACTCGATCTGGACATTCAGCGGCTGACCAATGAACAGCAGACGGTCAGCGGCAAACTGCACAGCGCCCGTCAGGAACAGGAGGTGCTCACCAAAGGGGTCAAGGACGATACTCAGTCCCGCCAACGGCTGGGCGCTGAACTGCAGACAACCAATAACTATCTGCAGGACCATGCTCATCAGCACAAGCTGGGCGAGCTGCTGCCACTGTTGCAGTCCTGGTTTGAGCAACGCACCAGTGCCGATCAGGGACAACAACAGCTACTCAATGCCATCGACAAGCTGGGGCAAGGCGTCGACCACTGCCATACCCGGGAACGAGCCATCAGTGACACCATCAAGACACTGACCCAGACCCACACCGGCCAGGATCAGCAGCACAAAGCCCTGCAGGACGAAAAAACGGCACTCTTACAGGGGCAGAACGAAGCCCAACTGCGCAACGAGCAGCAGCAGTGGCATGAGCAGCATCCCACCTGGTTGCAAATGGACCGACTGAGCCAGCAGTTTGCCAGTGACACCGAGGAGCTGCGCACGCTGCAGACGCAACGCGCGGCCCTGCAACAGACCCTGAACGAGCAGACCACAGAGCGCGACCGCCTGAGAACGCAGTACCAGGATACCCGCCAGCATTGCCAGGACCTGACCCAACTGCTCACCCGTGAGCGCCAGATCACCAGCCTGAGCGATTATCGCCATCAGTTGCAGGCCGGTGAAGCATGCCCTCTGTGCGGCGCCGTGGACCACCCAGCTGTTGAAGCGTATCAACAAGTGGATGTGTCAGAGACGGAACAACGCCTGAGGACTCGCCAACTGGCGCTGGAGCAGCTGCAAAGTCAGGGGGAAAATCTGGGCAAAGAGATCACCCGGCTGCAGACCCAGCTTGATGGCGCCGACCAGACCATGACCCGACTACAACAACAGGTTGCCACGACGGTTGCGGACTGGGCTGTTGCCAGTGAAGCACTGCAGCTGTCCGTACCTGTTGAAGAGCGCCAGACCTTTGCTGAGGTGTGGCAACAGGCGACGGCCAGCGCCGAAGCCAGAAAGGCCCGGCTGGAACAACTGACCCGGCTCAATGAACAGGTGCAGCAAGGGCAGCAACAGCTCGACCAGTTGCACCGCGATATCACCACACAGAGCCACCAGCAAGAGGTCAACCAGAAAGAAAAACAGCAACTTGAGCAGCAACTGACGGAAAAACGCCAGCAACTCGAGCAACACACTCAGAGCAGCCAGGCTCTGGAAACCAAAGTGGCAACCACCATCCAACAAGAGCTACAGCAAACGCCTCCAACACTGCCTGACCAGGCCCGCTGGTTAAGCCAGCAAGAGGCTCACTGGCAGCAGTGGCAGAGTGCCAGCGCCCGGCAGAAGACACTCAACGAGCAGATTCAGCGGTTAGAGCAGCAGTTGGAACACAAACACCTGGACCTGCGTAAGGCTGATGAGACTCTCCAAACCTGCCAGCAGGACCATGACAGCACAACAGCACAACTGCAAAGTCAGCAGCAGCAGCGCCAGCAACTGTTTGGGCAAAAAGTGGTTGCCGATGAACGGGAGCGCCTTAGGTCTCTGGTGACGGATGCCCAGAAACAGCACCAGCAAACCTGCGACCGACTGCACGCCATTGGCCAGCAGAACAGCCAGCTCGACGGCATCATCAGCCAGCAAAGCCGGGAGCTGGACGCCCTGAACGAGAGCACTGAGCAAGCTCGACAGCGCTGGCTGCAAGCACTGGATGACAGCCCGTTTACCGACGCTGACCGGTTCCGGCAG
>JAQFVO010001027.1 GCA_027942505.1 Endozoicomonas sp.
TCACGACACCCATCGGAAAAAGCCGTCCCTTTGTTTGTAAGGCAATATTTAGCAATACTTGATTATGCGCGCAGTCAATGAATGCATGTTTTAGTACATGTTTATAATAAAGGATCGTAGTGTTCTATGTAAACTGCCAGAATTATGTGTATATCGTTCATCATTCTTTCTGCTATTATTTTTATTACTTTATACGTTTTAGCTCCTTTTTACATCTGGGTAACTGAGTTGAGCAAATAAGTAATTTTTCGAGACTTGACGTTAAAGGCAATATGAAGGCGCCTCTTCATGTTTCTGCGAACGCAACTTGAGAAAAATGTTTTGATTGATTCACAGCGGCGAGTGTTGCTAAAACCATATACGATTGTATTGTTTTCATTTCAGTTCTCTTCCTTGTTGCCACGACTCTATCCGGTGCGTCTTTTTCTTTGTCAGAAAGCGGCACATGTCCGTGACCTTTGTTTCGTTTAATAAATAGGCGTTGCCTCGTGTTGACAGATTTATTCAACGAAATCACCGACCTAATGATTACCCACCAAGAGCTACCTAAACAGCCAATAGACTACGCACAGTGGCTTAACGACGGTGAGACACTGATAAACGAACTGCAACAACTAAACCAGCCCGACACCGTTGAGCGCATCCGTAGTGCTCACGACCTGGTCTTCTATATCCATAAACAGTTTATTGCTGCCCTTGAGCCGGTAGCCTCTCTCTCGGATCAGGGCGTTGTGGAAAAAGCAGGCAACGTGACCATTTCCCGCTTTTTCACCGGCAAACCGGATTCGTTGTTAACAACGCCCATAAAAGAAGCCCTTGATAAAGCAGGTGAAACCAAAGTACTCGATTTGCCTGCCGCCTGCATTGCCAATATAGAACTGGGAGCGCATGCCTCCACCCTGGCCATGTTCGAGCACGGAGAAGGCGGCAAGGGACGTAAACTGCATCTGGTCCTGTCGGATAACTTTGATTCTGAGCATAAGCAAGGCAAACTGAAACGCTTCTGGTTCCTGGTACATGCGATTCAACTAAGACTGGCGGGCAAAAGAGCCCGGAATATGACAACCTGCCTCAATCCTGCCACTGGCGCACTGACTGTTGAGCTGCGGCATATGGAATCCACAGAGGCGATGAAAACAGGTTTTCTGTCATTAACGAATCTCTTATTGATGATCAAAAACCTTGATATGAGAATTGATGAGACCAATATCACTGGACATCCTGACATGTGGCAATGGGATTTTACTGCCGTTGAAAAAATGATCAGACAAAGCCAGGATGATCCCAACAAAAATGATCACGCATTTAAGTATTGCCTGTTCAAACAAGGCTATAGTCAGTGGTTCGATATATCTGCACCACACATTGAAAGTGAATGTAGCCAGGAGCATCAGGTGTTTTTTAATGCAGGTAGAATATTTGCTGGACACAGCATGTCTCAAAAATGGTATTCACAGAAAAATCAACCAAGAATAGTGAATGAAATCGATCAATGGCTGACAGAAATTACTGCGCACCTACAGTCAGATACCAAACGGGTTAAAAAGGAACTGGTTTTCATGCTATTAATCAGTTATCCAGCCTTTTTTCACTGCATACACATGCTTATACAGCGTAAATACCCGGATGCTCTGGCTGACATGGATTTACTGAAAAAATTATGCTGTCACTGTTTGACGTTATTCGCCAATTTACCGTTGAAGTTAAGAGATAATAAAGCGTTTGCCTATGATGTGGTCATCAGTCATAAAGAGGCTTTCCAGTACACGGGCGAACAGGTTAAAAATGACAAGTACACAGTTATAGCAATGTTACAACGTTTTCCGTTAAAACTGCGGGAAGTGAGCAGTGCCATGCAAGAAGACAGTGACGTTGTGTTGGCTGCCGTTAATGCAAATGGTCTTGCCCTGCGTTTTGCCGGAGAGTCACTGAAAAGTAATGACAACATTGTTGCAGCCGCGGTTAAACAGTCACCAATTGCACTGACTCATGCCAGTATCACTCTTAAGCAGAATAAAAATTTCATCCTGGCATTGGTCAGGCAGACACCTGAGGTACTGGAGTACCTTGAGCCAGAGTATCAGGACAGGGAGATCACCCTGGCAGCCCTTAAGGGCATTATCAGTATGTACGAGTGCGTCTGACACTGTTAATGAGCCATCATTTTTGCAACTCACCGGAGAGTAGACAGGTTGTCACAGAAGACCTTAAACCACGACTCATCCCACTCTCCGGGATTCTCGCAAAGGAGGTCGTCACAAAAGGCCCAACCAACCCGTCATCCTCTCGAATCCCGGCAAAGAACCAAGTGCGTAAATCTTGTCCCTGAGGGTAGATAATCAACAAAATCAAACTGCCACCATAATCAGTTGGTAATTAATAGGCAAGAAAATGGTTATGTGCACGGCTGACATGTGAGAACTCTGACAAGCTCTCAACACTTAAAGGTTTAGTAAACATGATACAAACAACAGTCAATCAGGACGGAAAGATTGAACTCAATGGATTTGCCCCCACTCCTTCAGCAGTATCAGAAGCGGATACTTCAAACCCCCATAACAGGATCAAGCGCTCTTTTTTTCGATCAACCTTCATCCCTGAAAAACGTGTTGAAGCTTACTTAACGCAAAAAGATAACAGCCATTTAATTACGCAAAACATCGTATCGGGTGGCCCTCAGGCAAAATCAGGCTCTTCCTCTGCACT
>JAQFVO010000204.1 GCA_027942505.1 Endozoicomonas sp.
AGGCCGCTGGCTGGAATGATCAAAAGCTGGGGCAGTTGTTAAGTTCGATTGTTCAGATTTGATGCGTAAGCCCTGCCTTTGTGCCTTGGTGTCTTTGTGGTTCAACGCTTATTCGCTTTTTGCCACCGGCAAGACTTTTGCGATGCACCCGGGATCACCCTGACATCAGGAGACACGCTGCAAAATAAATAATGCCAGTTCCTTCCCAAGAACCTCGAACTTCTCTTTGGCGTTTTGAATGTGACAATATTCCCCCCCGATGACCTCATGGGCAGCTTGCAAGGCAACATCAGTATTATGATTGGGCATGGTAACAACCACTGGGACAGTACCAATATCATGGGAAATATCAGCCATGGAGTCGGCAAAATGGATCTGGCCATTGTCTGAATCATTACGCCAGGACACGTAATGACTCGCCTTGGTAGCCATTACTGCACTCACTTTATAGGAGGCTTGCCCAATGTTAGCCCCTTTGAGCCATTTAAGATCGCACCGGTTCTGACTGCCAAAATTCGGTACCGTGACGAATAAAACGTCCGGGCATGTTTTATCAGTCACAGGAAGCTCTTTTGGGTAACAGGCATTATCTGGCGAAAAATCATTGAGGCTATCATTATAAATCTGAATAAAGTCCTCAACACTTTCAACACGCTGCATAACCGTTGTTTTTATAGACCCACTCGTAGGTTCGTCTTTACAGTAGCCGTACAATTTATGTTCTACCGATATGGTCTGCCCTTGGGTATTAACAAATTCTGAATATTTGCCACTAATAAAAGAGGAATTTTGATCTTGCTGTTTAAAATGAACCGCTATTTTTTTCTCAAGCTTGCCATGTGCAGTAAAATACTGAAATATCTTACGCTCTACACTTTGATCCCTGAAATCTAACTCTTTGGTTAGCTTCAACATTACCACACCGTTTTGGCAGTAATACTCAGTGACGCTGCTGAGAACATCCCGGTGAAAGGGGTGAGGCTCCCTGTACAGTCTTTTCTCATCAAGCACATAATCTTCGGGAATGAACTCATCTTCAATTTTGGTGGAGAAATTCTCAGATGGCACAGTTCTAACGTTGCGTATTTTTTGATCAGTCTGTACTTCGATTAATGTCATATTCCGCTTGAGTGACGCCATTGGAGATTGTTCTGACGACGCCTCACCGCTCCAACGGCCATAAATTTCATTGAGTATAGGAGGTATAAATTCAACAGGCTCCAACACCTCCCCTAGCGGGATAAACTCTAAACCACAAAGATCAGCGTGAGTTAACATCTGGCCGATGGTCAGGTTCATACCGTTTACACGCATATAGCCCAAGGCATGGTTAGGCAGGGAAATCACCTCAAACAGTGATTGTGACGGGATATCGGTGATGTTTTTTAACGAGATAACGGCTTGCTGATTGTCAAAACATAAGAGGCCACCTCCTTTAAACGCAGAGCCAACAGGAAAGTCGCCAATTTTTCCTTGTGTTAGTTCACTCATCGCATCAGGGATAAATCTTACGGCTCTTAACCCATAGCGAAACCTGATCTGATCAAGATCATCATTGGGAATAAACTTTTCCCGATCATCGCCAATATCGAATGTTTTGAGTATTGCAATCAGGTCAGTCAATGACTGTTCAGGCTGGCCTGAGGCACGCAGCATCTCTACTCTGCTCTCAGCATCCTCAATCAGCTTGCGTAATAGCCCGTTGTGGGAGAAGGAGACAAAAAATGCAGCAAGGCTGCAATTATTATTCCTGGCCTGAATCCCTGCCCGGACCCGTAAAGTAACATCGCCGTGCGTACGCGTGATGACCGTTGGAGCCTGTGGATTGACACCGCTGCTGGTGCCCAATTCTGCTGCCATAATCCATGGATTTTGCCCAGGGGAAACGGCGTTGGGTATCGCCCGGGATCCGTTGTTCGCGACTGAAGCAGAGGGAGACAGACGCTGGCCCTTCTGGAATTCACCAATATCACTCCTCGAGGGCTGGACTACGTTCTGACTCAGAAAGTCAGGATC
>JAQFVO010000206.1 GCA_027942505.1 Endozoicomonas sp.
TTTTCTGCGAGCAAACCCATTGACTTAAATCAATAAGCTCACTGTAAAGAGGCTGGTACATTGACTTCCCAACCTAAACAGTAAAACGGAATAATAACAATGACAGAGAGTACCTTCCTGACCACTGCTAATGGTGCTCCCGTTGCAGAAGATGACAACAGCATCTCCGCCGGGGAGAGAGGGTCACTGACGTTTGATAACTATCGACTGATGGAAAAACTGGCCCATTTTAACCGCGAGCGCATTCCTGAGCGTGTCGTTCACGCCCGGGGTTACGGTGCTTACGGTACGTTTACCCTGACTAAAGACTTGTCAGACCTGTCGATTGCCAAATTCCTGCAGGGTACTGAGAAAAAAACTGAGGTGTTTCTGCGCTTTTCTACCGTAGCCGGTGGCCAGGACTCCAGTGATTTTGTCCGTGACGTGCGTGGCTTTGCTCTGCGTTTCTACACCGAAGAGGGCAATTACGACATCGTCGGTAATAACACACCGGTGTTCTTTATTCGTGATCCGTCCAAGTTCCCTGATTTTATTCACTCACAGAAAAAAGACCCGAAAACCAACCTGCCAGAACCGGCTCACCACTTTGAGTTTTGGGCCAGCAATCCGCAGTCCATGCATCAAATCACTGTGTTGATGTCTGACCGGGGCATTCCCAAATCCCTGCGCCACATGAATGGTTACGGTTCTCATACTCTGAGCATGTGGAACGACAAAGGTGAGCGAGTGTGGGTCAAGTGGCACTTCAAAACAAACCAGGGCATTGAGACGCTGACCAACGACGAAGCCGCCAAAATGCCTGCCGATGGCATGCAGGCAGACCTGGTACACTCCATCGACAAGGGTGACTTCCCAAGCTGGGCAGTGAAAATCCAGGTAATGACCGAAGAACAGGCGAAAAATTACACCATTAATCCTTTTGACCTGACTAAAGTCTGGCCTCATACCGACTTCCCGCTCATGGAGATTGGTCAGCTGGAACTGAATCGCAACGTTGAAAACTATTTTGCTGAAACCGAGCAGGCCGCATTCTCACCCAGTAATATGGTACCAGGTGTTGGTGCGTCTCCGGACAAGATGTTGCAAGGCCGTCTGTTTGCTTACGCCGACGCTCATCGCTACCGGGTCGGAGTCAATAACCAGCAGCTGCCGGTGAACCGCCCACGTTGCCCAGTGAATCACTATCAGCGTGATGGCTTAATGGCGCACGGCTCTGAATGTCCGTTCTCCGGTCAGAACCAGAATTCGAGTGTCAACTTCTATCCAAATGATCGCGCAGATGCCCCCAAGCCAAAGCCAGAGGTTGCCGAGCCGCCAATGCCACTGGCGGAGAAGGCCTGGATCAAGGCTTACGATACCCGCGACGAGGACAACTATTCTCAGGCAGGCGACCTGTTCCGCCTGATGTCAGAAGATCAGAAGCAGCAGCTGGCCAACAATATCGCCGGTGGTCTGAGCCGGGCAACCGAGTCAGCACAGAAGCGGATGATCCAGCACTTCACGCTGTGTGATCCGGACTACGGTATGCGCGT
>JAQFVO010001116.1 GCA_027942505.1 Endozoicomonas sp.
AGACGAACGAACAGATTATGTTGAACTGTCACCAGAGGAAATAGAGGAGTCAAAACTTCAGGCGCAGCTGATCCGACAGGAGGCGCAGCAGAATATGTTTGGCGGTGTGGCCAACTCCGCCATGTCATTGTACGGCTATAAGAAGGCGGCTGATCAGGCGGAGGTGGTTAACCAGGGGACGCAGGCAGCCAAGGCGTCGTCGTCGGCACTTGACCGGGTCAATCTTTATGAACAGCGTCCGGTGTCCAACAAAACCTATCGGAGGGTGTGACGATGTCTGAGATTCTTCCGTTCGATAACAAGAAGCAGTTCAATCGACAGTATTCGGGGTTTATTGCGGCGGTCAAGGCAGAACAGGATAAAAAACGGTTTAACCGTGATGGCACGGTCAATAACATTGGCAAGCCGGATGACATTTTGTCGGCCATCAACGACGTGCAGAAAAAAGAGTACCAGGATAATTACCGCGCGTTGAATAAGCAGATGATGGACACGGTGAACTCGACCACGTTGGTGGACGAGGCGCGGGTCGATGCGGATCGTTTTTTTGATCAGGCCGAGGGGCGCGGCGAGCGTATGGCGGGGCGTTACGGGATTAATTATACGCCGTTTGAACGGGCCGAGGTGACGCGCCGGGGGGAAGCAGCGCGAGGACTTAATTACGACCACATGATTAATATGGCGCGCCGGCACCAGTACGAGCGCAACACGCTGGTGCGCGATAACCTGTTGGCGGTTTCGGACGGGTTACAGACCAGTACCCTTGGGCAACTGGAAACGGCGGCGACATTACAGATGCAGCGCGAGCACGCTAACCGGCAGATTGCGGCGCAGAATCAGGCAGCCCGTTTCGGTATGATTGGCGATCTGTTGGAAACGGCGTTCGCAGCGTATCTGTTCAAAAAGAAAAAATAGCCGGGAGGCTCAGGGATGGCGAACTACTTAGGATTGCAGGCGATGCTGAATGGTTTCGCCCGGGGCGGCGCCGAGGCGATTGGCATCTACCAGAACCAGTTGAACTTGCAGGAGCAGCAGCGTTTTGCCCGCGAGCAGTTTGAGGCGCTGGAAAAGCATCGTGATATAGCCAATGAGCAGGCCGACGCCAAGATTAAACTGGAACAGGACAAGTTTACCCTGCTGTCCGAAGCCAAGGACCGCGAGTTTAAAAAGTACGATCAGGAACAGGCGCGGGATTTCATGCAGCGCACGATCGGTACGCTTGATTTCATGGCCATATCGAAAGGGTATGACAGCGTTGACGAGTTAGCCCAGGCGGAACCGGAGACGGTGGCGCCGTTGCTGGGCAGTTACCTGATGCACAGTAACGCCCCCACGCTGGGCGCCTATCACCCGCACACGATGCGCGCTAATGACGATGGTACTTACAATCTCTCTTATAAAAATGGTCAGGGCGGTCAGGTAAACCTTGGTGATTTTGGGGTTGAGCAGTCGATGAAAGACTTGCGTATCATGGGCTACCAGATGGGTATCCCTGGTGCGCTGGACATTCTTAATGTGAAACAGACACCGGATGGCAAGATCGTTGGCAAGGATAACAAGCCGGTGCCGCAGGCGGCACTGGACCAACTCAAAGCATTGTCACAGCAGTTGCAAAAAGACGTGGGCATGGATTTAACTACGTTCCTGCAACAGCCGGATATGCGCGAGGCGTTGTTGAATCCGGTATCCGGCGGTGAGTCACACTATGATGGCAGTGGCCCGGAGCGGGTCAATAATGGCCAGTCGGCGCTGAATTATTTGCTTGAGCGCAGCAATCAATCCCTGGCTCAACAGCGCCAGTCGCCGGCATCGAGTCCCGCAGCTACACCACCGATCAAGGGGGCACAGTCGGCGCTGGATTTCATGTTGAACGATAGCAACTATCGGTCCAGCCAGATCAGTCGACCACAGTCGGCGCCTGAACCGCAATCGCAGGCGGCAGTGTCACCGGAACCCGAAGCGCCCGCAGCAGAGACTACCGATCTGGCCGGTTTGCGCGGCCGGCAACCGGCAACCACGGCCCGACAGAGAGGGCTTAATGATTATCACGCCCGGCGCCAATTTTCTGGTGAGGACAGTTGGCAACGGCTGATGACGGCCGCCACCAAAGAACCCCGCGACCGTCTTGGCAAACGTTTTGCCGCGATTGATAAGACTGAACCGGATGCGTTTAACCGGGCCATGCAGAAAGGCGGTGCGGCGTGGGTCGAAGGCGTCAAGACCGGGGCGGGAGTGGTTTCTGCGCCGGCGCGAACGGCGGCTAAATACACTGGCAAAGCGGTTTGGAACTTTGCTAAAGGAGCGTTTCATTCGGTGGTTGGCGAGCCGTCAGGCGAGGGCAATTTCACCGTTGACCCTAACAACAAAACGGTGACAACACCGTCTGGCGATCAGACCAAAGTACCCGAGACTCAGGAAGAACACGAACAACAGCGTGACAAGGCGACCGGTAACAGTTTGCCAGAGCGCGAGCGGCGACTGGCCATGTTGCTGGCCATGGAGATGATGCAGGGCGGCGGCGGTTCTGGCAAGTCTGGCAAGGCCGGCAGCGGCTTTATGAACAGTCCGTTTGCGCGCGCCATTATGGGCGGGGATTTTTCCGATCCGAAAGAGGCGGCGGATTTGCAGAATGTGTTGTTGCGTAACCGCGAGATAGCGCAGCGGATGGAGACAGCGGCGCGTAATCGGTACGAGGATGACAAGAAGCGAATCCTTGGCAGTCTTTCTGCGCAGTTTTCGACGATTACGGACAAAGGCACCTCGTCGGCTGGCACCACCACCAAGTTCAAGACCCGCGAGGCGATGGAGGCGTGGAGTCACGGCCTGTTGCAACAGACAGCGCGCTCGCTGCATGAGTACATGCCCGAGGTGTTTCCGTGGGAGTATCAACGCGATAGTCAAGGTAATATCAAGAAGGATAAGGAAGGCGAGCCGCTGGTTCTGTTTTACCCCGACTACACGCAAATGCACGGTGAGTATTACCGGATTATTGAACTGTTCCTGAAAGAGAATTACAAGGCTTACGACCCGAACAAGAAAATCCTGTTCTGGTTTGAAGATGGTCAGGAGCCACGAGAACAGGGTCCCGAGTATGGCGAGGTACGGGCGGCGTTCCAGGAACCGTTGCTGTCTACCTATGACCGCATGAGTAAGGAAGAACGCAAAGAGTTCCGTAAGCAACACGGCTTGGGCAATAATGATCGGGCAGTGCGGGAAAAGCTGTTAAAAATGTATCGCTAGGGATGGCCTATGTCTACGGATCAGGAAATCAGGGCAGCGCTGGAAGGGATTGCGGCGTCGCGCACTAAGGAAGAAATTGAGCGCGACAAGGCGATCACTGAGTATCTTAACCGTTACGATGACCGGGCATGGATCACACCCGATGGTCGCTGGAAGGTCATTGACGGTGACACTATCGAGGATTTGTGGAATCCCCACCTGCCACCGTTTCGTCTGTCCGGTGCCGGCAAGGCTGGCTTTGACTCGCCGGAAACGGCACACCACTTTTACGGCAAGCATATTGATGAACCGGGCGGGCGTCGGGCGCGCAAGGTGCTGTACGATATGTTGTCCAATAACCCGGACGCCATCCATTACGAGATTTTAGGCAAGGACAGCCACGGCAGTCGTGCGCTGGCCGATCTCTATATCAACGGTGAGAGTTGGGCGCAGTATGCGGTCAAGCACAACCTTGCTACCCGAGTCGGCAAGTATGGCGACAAGCACTACCTGAAAAACGCCGAACACTACGCGAATACGCATTTGCCCGATGCGGATGCGTACAGCAAGGCCGATCTTAACGACACGCGACACTATCTTGACAGTCAATGGGATTACACCGGCAAGGGTGGCTCAACCTTTGGCCGGTCGTTGCGTCGTGGCATTGACCAGTCCAATCTGTCTTACCATCAGGCGGCCAATGCGCTGGGTCGCGTGCTCAGTGACCTGACTGGCGTTGACAGTTTTCGCCAGTGGGGCGAGGAAGGGATGGCCGAGAACCTGAAAAAAGTGCTGCGTAACCCGCCGCGCATTCAGGGCTGGGACGACATCAAGACGTATTCGGATGTCGGTACGCTACTGCTGGAAGGGCTGGGCGAGAACGCCCATCAATGGCTGTTTGATGCGGGTTTAGCCCTGACGACCGGTGTGGTGTCCATGGCCGGTCGGGCAGCGGTGGCCAAGGCGGTTGAGAATCAGGTCGGTAAAAAAGCGTTCAACGAGATCAGCAAGCAGGCCATGTCCAAGGGGCCGATGACGCGCGCGCAGGCAGCGGCGACGACTCGGGCCGGCAATACGGCGGCGGCGGATGCGGTGTTGGCGCACCAGATGCAGCAGAAGGCGGCGCAGCGTTCTATGACTGAGTCACTGGCGGCGGGTCCGTTGACCGGTGCGGCGCTGCGCGAAGCCCAGGAAAAAGCGTTACGGGCGCCGGCGACCGAGGCGTTCAAGCGCGGTGCCAAGGGGGCGGCGCTGGGCAGCCTTTATGCGCAGGCGGTGGGCGAAGCCGATCAGGAGTTGACCAGCCAGGGCATTGATGCGCCGGCCAGCAGCTTTGTTGCCGGTGCCGGTATGGCGGCGCTGGACTGGTTCTCGTTAGAGAAAGCGATTCTGGAACCGCTGTTTGACAAGGCCAAGCGGGCGGTGATTGAAGGCGCGGGCCAGCAGAAGTTGCGTTATTACGTGGCGCGCGCGGCCAAGGATGCGGCCAAGCATGGACTGGTTGGTTTCACGGCGGAAGCGATCACCGAGTCCATGCAGGAGATGATGGCCAAGTTCAACGCGCAGCTGAACGGCGGTGAGGATGCGTTTACGCCGGAGCAATGGGAGAACTACCTGTTCATTGCCGCGAAAGCGGGTCCGGTGGGCGGCTCTATGTCCATGGGGTCGTCGCTGCTCGGTAGCCGACTGTCGCCAGAATACAATGCGGCGGCTGCCAAGGCGCAGCGTCAGGCGTCCAATCTGGCCAGTGGCCCCGCAGGCAATGGCCGGATGATTTTGGGTTACAGCGATGACGCTGAAGGTTATGTGTCGTCGTCAGTGCAACCGGTAGCCGGTCGTCATATTACCAATACTGGCAGCGATACGCCGACTACGGCGCTGGCTGAGCGTAAGGTTAATGAGAAAGGCAAGCCGCGTATTGATCCGCTGTCTAACGGGGAGACTTTTGAAGCACCGCAGATGCCGGAGAAAAAACCGCCCGTGCCGGTCGATCCGACCGCTAACCGTGTCGCGGGACAGGGGCAGGCGGTGAGCGGCAAGGATGCGCTGGAACGGGTCGTTGGCCCTGCCGGTCCACTGGATAATGTCGCCAGCAGTAAAGTCTCGGCCAAGCCTCAGTCTGGTTACAGGGAGACGGTAGACTCCGACGGTTACCGTTTGCAGCCGGTGACGCCTGTTGCGGCCGATGGTTCTAAAGTAAAGCAGCATCAGCCAGCCCGTAAACCTGTGTCAAACCGCCGTGTCCGTCCTGCGTATTCAGAGCGTTTACCGAAACCCAAACCGTTAAACGAGTTTCGGGATCTTGAGCAAACGGGGACGTTAAAAAGTTTTAGAGTTGGCTGGGAGACGTTAAAAGACCCGAAGAATTTCCCTTATGTCTGGAATTTGATTCAGCGGGTTTTTGACGGTTACGAGTCTGGTTCTTTTAACGCCCGTTATGCTGAATCCGATTCTGATCGCTGGCCGTACCTGCTGCATTCTGCGCTCCAGGGTTTGGGTGGCGGCCATGAGCGTTTGTCGTCGGTCAGGTCTTATGTTAAGGAGTCGTTAACGCCTTTAGGGTATACCGCGCAGGAACAGGCTTATATCAGTCGTGTTCTGTTTGAGTTGTCTGAGGCTAAGAGTACGTATGATAAGGAGAAGGCGGAGCATCTGCAACGGGCCAAATACCTTTATGAGCTACTTCCTGCTGATGATGCGCCGCAGGATTCGTCCGCGCCAGTTGCCAAGACGTTAGCTCAACGGCAGGTTAACAAGCCGGTACCCGACAAGCGTTTTCGGGAACGGTTTGGAGCAGCCGGCGAGTACTCTATCCAGTCGGTTTCCAGTGTTACGCGGCCACAAGCCAAACTACTGGCACAGCAGGACAGGAATTTCAGCGCAGCGATCAAGGATTTGATGTCGCGTAGTGTTAACAAGGAGGGAAACACCCCGCCTGCGTCTGAGGACATTAAGGTTCGCAAGGATGGCCAGCCGTACGTCAGTGAGCGCGCCGCCAAGGCGCAGGCTACTATTGCTACTAAGAACACCGGCGTGGCCTATGAGGTGGTGCGGGTTGCTGGCGGCTTTGGTATCCGTCCGGTGCGTTCAGAGGGCAAGTCAGCACGGCCGCCAAGTGGTGTGCCGAAAGAGCCGCGCACGTTACCCGCAGCGGGTCCGGTGCAGTCGGTTGAGCAGGGCGGGCCGGTTACGCAGACGCAGCAGCGTAATAGCAAAGGTCGCTCTGGTCCCGGGCCGCAGTCGCGTTCTATGGACGGGCTGGTACTGCATCCTGACGGCACGCCGTATCCGTTTAAGCCCACTGAGGCTACGGTGCAGCAGCGCTTGGCCGAGCTACACCCCGAGGTTGATCCCGAGGGCCAGCCCTATTTTCCTTACAGCATAGAGAAGTTTGACAATGGCTACGGAATCAGAGACCTATCGCAAAGACCGCAAGGAAGTGCTCGACCGGATAGAGAAAAAACCGTCACCGGAGAAGATCGAGCAACTAAAGGAGAAACTGCGTCAGACCATCAAGGTCGAGCAGGAGTATCAGAGCGGCAAGCGGCAGAGACCAAGCAACGAGGAACAGGCGAGAAGGGCGCGGGCAGTACTTTCGGGGATTTACGGCAGTTCTATCGAAGCGTTCAGGAAGCGTACAAAAAACAGGGAACCTCTGCTCAAGCGTTTGTCCGACAGTACACCAGAGACCTAGAAAGCCTGCCGGTTGATGCGCCGTATGCACGGATGCAACAGTTTTTGGATAATTACGATCCTGAAACCTCGGCGCCGATGGAGAAAAACGCCTTTGTTGTTTACACCACGATGTTGCTGCGCGGTTTCAATGAGCAGCAGGCGCTCGCGTTTGTTTACGCGTATCTGGAACAGGTGGCGGGGGAGTCGGCGGACCAGACAAAGCAACCGCTGGTTGATCTGACGGGGATGCAGGAGTTGTTTGACCGTCGCTATGATGCCGACCTTGACCAGCAGGAAGGCGCTGATCTGTTTGCCGAGACCAGCGCACAGTATGACGATGGGCTGCGCGTGGGTGAGGACGGTCTGGTCAGGCGCGACGAAAGTTTTCGTTCGCACCTGAAACAGTTTGCCCAATACCAGTTGCCGCGACTCAAGGAGTTACAGCGCGAACTGGACGATATACACCGACTGTTTCCGGTTAATGAAGGGCATATTGTTGAGGTGGGTGAGCAGTTCAGAACGTTGCAGCTGGCTCCTGCTTATGAGGGTAAACCGTACGAAGGCAAGCGCGTGTTCCCGTCGCAGCAGGCGGCGGAACAGCATCTACAACACCTGGATGCGGCCGGACGGGTGGAGCAGGACGTTAAGTACGAGGTGGTTAAACACGCCGAGGGCATCTACACGTTTGATCAGTATGACCTGCCGGATCAGATCACTGCACAGCCGAAGCTGCCGACCCCGTTTCTTGGGACCACTAACCCTGCCCGGGCGGTAACGCTGGGGCTGAAAAAAGCGTTTGACCGCGCTGCCGTGACCATGAGGACGATCAACAAGGCGGAGCGGGTTTACCTGAGCCGTATTGGTCGGGGCAAACGTGAACGGGTTGATGATGAGCCGGTGCTGGTGCATTACGGCAACGGCCAGAATCCCGAGTTATCGAATCTGGCGTTCAGGCCGTTTGCCTTTGACATTGATTCGACTCAGAAGCGCGGTTTTGTTTCGGTTGAACACGCCTACCAGAGTTTGAAGTCGGGGGCGTTTGACCAGCGCACCTACTCCAACTATTTACAGGCGCTCGCTGACGCTGCTGCCAAGCGTTACCAGTTGGACAAGCCGTCACTGTATGCCCAGGTCAAGGCCGAATCGCGCAAGGCGCAACCGACATTTGCCATGTTTCATCAGTTAGTGCGCGACGGGTTTGCCATGCCCCAGATGAAAGGCACTAAGCCAGTGGCTAAGGACAGCAACGTCAAGTTGATGAATGATCTGGTGCAGACGTCGTTTGCTGCTAATCCACGCGCAAGGCAAAAGCTGCTGGCGACTAAATACGGCGAGTTCCATCACCCGGTACGTGATTCTTTCTGGCGCAAGGAGTTTCCCAAGGCACTGGAAAAAGCCCGCTTTGAGTTGCGTAGAGAGTATGAGCTGCGCAAGCTGATGGCCATGGAGCCGATTGATCCGCAAGCGCGCCGCCGGTTTACTCCGAAGCTGCGCCTGCCCGATCTGACCAGTCTTGGTCGTGCGCTGGAACACGACCAGGATGAACGGGTCAAGATTGATCATTACACCAGCGCGTTTTTCTCGGCGTTGGGGCATGTCATTGATCGGGCGGAGTATCTGGTGGAGTTGCAGGATAACCAGCAGCAGCAGGTGTTAACCCGCGACGGCAAGCTGGTTCAGCGGCCACGGCAGGTCGGTGAGTGGATCGAGGGGCTGACCAATAACAGTATCATTGCCATCGAGAACGGGCGCGAGTATACGCTGGGCGATTTCCTGCGCTTTCATTACCTGTTGCAACAGGTGCCGGCGCTGGTGCAGGAGTATCACCAGCTGGCCAACAAGATGTTGGCGCAGCTACCGGCGGTGAACAGTCAGGAGGTGTACCGCGAGGCGAAACAGTCGTTGCTGGCGCAGCTGGCGCATATGGATGGCCGTACCAAACAGGGCAAGGCGTTTAAGCAACTGCGCCAGTTTATCAGCAAACTGAACTTGCTGGCGGATTACCCGAAGCAGGATTTAACGCAACAGGCCGAGGCAGTGCGGGCGCAGATGGCGGCACTGGCAAAGGACGACCGGCCGGCCCAGGTCGGTAAACTGGCGCAGTCAGTGGGGCGCATGGTCAAGGGCGCCAAGACACTGGATCAACAGCTGGACGCGATAAAACCGCCGGCCAAGCCAGCACCGAAGCAGGCACCCTACCGGCTGGCTAACGAGTTACACCAGCTGCAAAAGACGCTGACGTCTCTTGCCGAGCGTGAGGCAGGGGTCACTTATTCTGATGCTTTGTCGGCGCTACGGCAACCTGACCGGCATTTGGGTGAGTTACTGGCGGCGCGAGACAACAAGGTGCTTGGTACGGTCAAGCTTGATCGTGATCTGCGCGCCCGGGTCCGCCAGCAGAAAAACAAGTTGGCCAGTGTCAGTGCTGAGTTAACGCAACTGGCCGCTAACAAGCCGTCCTTGTTACAGGCCCGGGTCCAACGCGAGAAGGTACTGTCTGAACAGGAGATGCTGCAACAGCTGCGCGGCTCTACACAGCTAACCGCCAGTGACAAGGCCGAACAGGTGCAGCGCATGGAGGAACGGGTGGCGACGTTGACGCGCGAGTTCAAGGCGAACTCGGCTGAGGTGAAGGCGTTGCTGCAACAGCATCTTGATTTGCAGGAGTTATTGGAGCAACTGTTGCATCGCCATTCAGCGGTGGAACTGCGTTTGCTGGATAACATTGACCGGGCGCTGCGTAAACACCCGGCATTCACCGAGGCCTTGCAAGAGGAAATTACTCGTCTGACTGATGAGTTGCGCTTTGAGATTGTCCATCGGGAGAAGTACCTGGCTGAGCCACAGTACGGTGATTACCCGGCATTTATTTTTCGCCAGTCAGCCTTGGGCACGCAGCAACAGAAAGCCGACCGCAAGCGCTTGCAGGTGATCCGCAGTCGCCTGAACCAAGTGATGATGCTCGGTGATATGAACGAGTTGCTGAAGCGGGTGACCGGGGACGGTTATCAGGACTTCCGGCTCAATGACTCGCCGGACGTGTCCAAAGTGGAGTTGCAGCGCGAGGAAATTGGTCACGGTGAGACCGCCAAAGAGAACGCCGAGTCGCGCCGGTTTGATGAAAATGGTACCGGACTGGCCGGTAGTTTAGAGAAAAAACCGGACAACTGGCAGTTGTACCAGGTTGATACTCAGACCATGTTGGTGAATGCCGATGCGGTGTATCAGCCGTTGATTGCCGGAGCAGATATTGATCCGTTGACGGGCAACAAGGCGTGGCACGAGGTGATCGGGAGCCAGCAGGTAGACCCGCAGCGACTGCTTGGCGTGCAGAAAACGGTGGCCAGTGGTCGCTTGCAGGTGGTCGGGCTGGATCAGCAGCAAGGTCGTATCAAGGCATTTGTGCAGGCGGTACAGTCCAAGCTGGGTGCGCGCCATCCTGTGCTGGTGCTGTCGCTAGCGGCGGCCGGTAAGGTAAAACACGGGTTGGTTCGCCAAGCGCTGATTGCGGTCGGGAATGGCAAGGAAGGCGCGCACGTCCCGATGTTTGATGGCAACGGCCAGCCGTACTCGGTGATTGTGCTCAGTGAGTCACTGCGCGGCGCGCAGATGTTCTATGTACTGGCGCATGAGTTGGGCCATGCCATGCAGCATACTTTTATCAGCAGTGCCAGTGCGGCGCAGCGCGAGGCGGTGCTGGCGGCGTATCGGGCGGTACGTGCGCAGGGGGATACCCGCTCGTTGTACGAGTGGCTGGCCGACAAGGTGGCCGGTGAACTGTACGACAAGGTGCTGGCCAACACGGTACAGCCAGCACCGAACGACCCTAAATCGAAAGAGGGGGTGTTCCGGCGTCTTGGTAATATGCTGCTGTCGCTGTACCAGCAGGCGGCGAACTACATCAAGCAACGCTTTGCGCCGGATCGGGCCGTGTCTACCGTGCTCAATGATCTGGCGGTGCGGCGGGTGTTCGCCGGCCGCTGGCACTTTTCCAGCAGTCAGAGTGTGGAGTTCTCTACGGCCACCACGGCGCAGGCGCGGCCGGTTATGACGCGCCTGAAACGGCTGGGGCAGGCGGTGGTCAACGGCAAGAACCTGCTCTACAAGACCGGCACGTTTCTTTATACCGTCGACCGGCAGATGCGCGACCTGGGCAGCAAGGCCGGCGAGTTAATGGATCACTGGCATCAAGACCCGGGCAAGGCTAAGCCGATGGTTAACCTGGCATCGGGTGAGCGGCAGAAGGCGGATTATTTTACCGGCACGTTTAATGACCGGGGCCGTTATCTGGAAGAACTGGCGCACGTCGAGGTAGACGGGGTTAAGTTTGCCGAGATGTTTGGCAAAGAAGGCGCGTTGTTCCAGCGCTGGTCACCGTATGAAAAACCGTTGGCGCAGTACCAGGAGGATATTAAGGCCGGCACGAAAGAGCTACACGCCGAAGTGGCCGACCCAAAGACACGGTTTGCGCGCATGGTGCGGCAATTTCTGAAAAATTATTACCAGGGTTATCTGAAACCGAACCTGCCGACGCTGGGTTTTCTTGACCGTTATTTTCCGTTCACCATGGACGTGGATCAGCTGGTGCGTGATCAGGACGGGGCGATCAGGATATTCACCAAGTACCGCAAGGATCATCTGTCGAAACAGCTGGCACTGAAGTTTGAATCGCGGATGAACCAGCCGTTTCTGTCAGAGCGGGACAAGGAGCGACTGCAAAAGCAGTATGAAAGCTCTCTGGTCAACCTGATGGCTGGCGTGGAGGAAGAAGCGCGGCGGGTGATTGAGCGGATCATTAAAGGCCACGGTGTGTTGGAACTGGCGATTGCGCTGGAAGATTCTACTCTGGGTCCGGGTTTCAGTGCGCGCCATGCCCGAGACTATTTTAATATTCCGGGTTTCAAGGAGGAACTGGCGAACAAGGATTACATGGAGCGCGACGCGATGAAAGTGCTCTATAACTACGTCACTACGAGCACCAAGCGCGTCAATTTTGAGAAACACTTTGCCGGTTACAAGAGCCTTGAGGGGACTATCTACAAACCGGATTTTGATCAGCCGCCCAAGGCCAAAGAGTTGGCCATGGCCAAGGCGGGTCAGGACCAGCTGTTGATGCAGTACGCTTTCAACGTTGGGCGCTTGCCGGTGCAGAAGGATCGCACGTCCGGTATTACCTATCTGGAAGCGGTGGATATGGTGTTCCGTATGCAATACCTGCTCAGGAACCGTAGCCCATCGAACGATAAGCAGAGTACGTTCTTGCTCAACAAGTTGATGCAATGGGAGGAGTCGTTGAGCCTGTCACAGTATTCTTCCTGGTATGATTTGCAGACGATCATTTTTGGCTCGGCCGACAGCGGGCATTTCTATGAGCAGATACGCGACCTGCTGACTCGTCAGGGTTATATCCGCGAAGGTAATAACGGCGAGATACAGGTCCACTCCGCTACCGAAGGGTTGCAGCGACACTTTGCGGCGATTTACAACGAGTCCGGTGAGCAGGCGATGAAGTCAGCACAGGGCGACGTGCGGGCGATGCTGGGCCAGATCGGTTCGGATATGCCGCGCGAAGTGCAGTCCGCCATGAGTACCATGATGGCGTATCAGTCGGTCACGGTGTTGGCGTTTTCTACCTTGTCGAGCCTGGTTGAGCCGCTGGGGGCTATTTTCCGCAACCGTGATCTGGGCGGCATGTGGTCATCGCTGGGCAAGATGGCGTCGCTGATTGGCTCCGCGACACTGAACAGTCCCGAGTGGCGCGAGCTGACCGAGCAGGCCCGTTTTCGCGGCATTATCAGTCAGCGGATGACTCAGGACGTGTTGCAGCAGACGATCGGTACCACGTACCAGAGCAAGAAGGCACAGAAAATCCTTGATCACCTGTTCTATTTCAACGGGCAGGAGTGGTTTACCAATGCCACACGGGTACTGAGTTACGGCATTGCCAAGCACAGCATTGAGCGTTGGGTGACGCTGGCTGAACGGGGCGATCCCAAGGCGCAGCAGTACCTTAACGATCTCAGACTTGATGTGGCGACGTACCGGCGGTGGGATGGCGAGCGTCCGACGCTGGCCATGGAGCGGCAGTTGGCGGCGGACCCTGACAACGACACCCTGCGCCAGCAGTACGACACACGTCTGGCGGTGCATCTGGCACACGTCAAGTTTGTTGATGAGTCGGCAGTGCGGCCCAATGCGGCGCAGCGGCCACGCTGGGGCAGTGACCCGCGCTTTATGCTGCTGTGGCACCTGAAGCAGTTTTTCTACAGCTACGGCAAGATGATTGTCTTACCGTTTATCAACCACATGCAGGAGCAGATAGCCGCTGCCGGTCGGGGCAAGCAGGGCGTTGAGCGTATTGCTTTGTACGGTAAGCAGGTGGCGGTACAGGCCTTACCGTTTGCCTTGGCAGGCCTGATGATGTTTGGTCTGTCGGCGGCGGGCTGGGAGTTACGCGAAGCGATCCAGTATCGCCTGTTTGGCAAGAAAACCCGCAGCAGCAAGATGAAACCGGGCGAGTATTCGCTGGAAGTGTTGAGTCGGGCTGGTGTGTGGGGGCCGTACGATTACGCCGCCAGTCTGTTTGACAGCACCGGTGGTGCCGACGCCCGTCTTGCCTACATGGCGGGACCTACTGCTGACTGGTTCTACAATTGGGTTAATCCAGACACCACGTTCAGTAACAAGGTGTTCCGGTCAACGCCGATTCTGAACCAGTTGCCCGGGGCGAAGGACCAGCTGCGCGAGTTGGCCAAAGCAGCTGCTAACTGAGGTCGTTGTAGAGGTCACTGGTCAATCATTAACCGCCATGAGCAATGAGTCGAGCTTCTGGCTCATGGCTTCACAACGCATCATGACCGATTCCTGGCCGTTTTGCAGAATTTGCATCAGCTGGCTGTACTGGTTGATAAAGGTATTCAAATCGGCCAGGCGGGCCAGTGTGGCCAACTGTTGCCTCTGAATAGCATTGATCGAGGCCTGTTCCTGTTCCAGCAGGGATACCTTGTCGATCAGGTCGTGAAAGGACATTGATGCCGATTCCATTGCCGTACTCCTGTTTTTTATGGCTTTGTCGGAGCATAGACCATTGGTCAGCTTTTGCCAGAAAAAGCAGAACTTTATCCTTACTTTATTAACAGGTAAACTTTCCATAGTACTTCAGTCACAGGGATTTGTGCTATGGCGACTCCTGCTTATGTCGGTATCGAAATGGTCAGGGGCGACTCTCTGGGCATCCCTCTTACTTTTCTTGACCCGTCTGACCCTGATCTGCGGGTACCGGTCAATGATTATTTTCTCCGTTTTACCGTCAAGGTCAGCAAGCACCAGCCGGATGAACAGGCGGTGATCCTGAAAGAGATTGTGCTGCCACCCGAAGCGGCCAACGGTGAGTATGTTCTGAACCTGACGCCAGACGACACCAATGGTCTGGAACCTATGTCATACGATTATGACATACAGATTTCAACTCCTGACAAGGCGCAGGTTGTAACGTTGGTGCAGGGCAAGATCAAAGTGATGATGTCCGCGAGTTGGGGCAATTGAAAATTGTCCGGGGCCGCAAATGGATTGATGTGGCCGTTGGCCCGATTGTTTATCTGCGGGTGCGCTCGGCAGTGGCGCGGGTACATACGATACCGGATTGTTTTATAGATGCGCAGTTGCTGTCGGTGTTGTCACAGCCCGCCGAGATTATCGGCCGTACACCGTTAAGCCCTCGACGACCAAACCAGCCCATTTTAATTACGATTGCAGGATGGCATTTGCGAATGTCGGTGCGCCAGGGAGGCAAGAATGTCTGAAGATATTGAGGTCGAGGTTGGCGAAATACGACAGCCGCTAAACATTTACATTGATTCCATGGCGTTGATTGAGAGCATTCGCGCCCAGGTCAATGCTACGGCAGAGTTAGTGCAGATTAATGCTGATGATGTCAAGGCGAAGCAGCTGATCGTACACCAGCACCATTCGGAAGTGAATGTCTGGCAAGCCGAGGTTGAGGCCAACAAGAATGCGGCTGCGGCATCGGCGGCCAGTGCCAGCGCAGCAAAAAGTGCGGCGGAAAGTGCCAAGGATGCCTCGGTTACGCTGGCTGATCAGGCGAACACGGCCAAAGTGGGGGCCGAGGCGGCACTGGCAGCGACCAACACGGCCAAGTCGGAAGCGGTGGCAGCGAAAAATACGGCGGTGTCGTCGGCGTCGAGTGCCAGCACCTCAGCAACTAACGCCAGCAATAGCGCCACCTCAGCGGCTAACAGCGCCACCGCCGCAAATAATTCCAAGACCGCAGCGGCGGGCAGTGCCAGTGCGGCCGCGACCAGCAAGACGCAGGCTGAGACGGCCAAGGCAGCGGCGGTGGTTGCACAAACTGCGGCCGAAGATGCGCAGGAAGCGGCGGAAGATGCCGAGTCTGGCGCAGCTACCGCGAAAATGGCGGCAGAGGCATCAGAAACGGCAGCGAATACCCATCGTAACGAAGCGTTACTGCATAAGAACGCAGCAAAAACCAGTCAGGACGAAGCGGCGGGATCGGCGGCGGATGCTCTGGCTTATGCCAATAGCGCGAAAACACATAAAGACGCAGCCGCAGGTTCAGCGACCACTGCCGCTAACCATTCGGCTACAGCTAACACTCATAAAAATTCGGCGGCGGCATCGGCTACCCGAGCGCAGGAATGGGCTGAGAACGACGAAGACGACGAGGTTATTACCGACAAGTATTCTGCCAAGCACTGGATGCTGAAAGCCGAGGATCAGAAAAACGCTGCGGCCGGTAGCGCCAGCAGTGCCTCAAGTAGCGCCAGCACAGCGAACAGTCACAAGAATGCAGCGGCAACCAGCGCCAGTAATGCGGCCAGTTCCGCTACGTCTGCGACGGCTTCAAAGAATGCCGCAGCCAGTAGCGCCAGTTCAGCATTGTCATCAAAAAATGCCGCAGCAGCCTCAGCGGCGGCAGCGGCGTCGAGTGCGGCGTCGATCACGTCAGGCATTCAGTTTAAAGGCGAGTTTGATGCTTCCGGTGGCAGCAACCCGACCAATCCTACGGGCGAGGCGAGCTGGTTTTATCGAATCAGCAAGGCGGGTGTTATTGGCGGTGTTGATTATCAGGTAGGCGATCAGATCGTGTTTGATCCGACTACTGATAGCTGGTTCAAGATTGATAACACCGACCGGCCTATCACCAGTAGCATTACTAGCACGTCAACAACTACTGCATTGTCAGCGGCAGGCGGTAAGGCATTAAATGACGCGAAGCTGAATAAATCCGGCGGTACGCTGACGGGTACGATTAATCACACTCCTGATACTGGCGACATTATGCAGCTGGACGGGAAACCATTATTGGTGCGCCATACTCAGCAGGGCGGGATCAGTTTTGGTGCTGATGATGGTGTGATTGTGGGTTGCGGTGAGTCCCGTGCTGTTACTTCATCTAACGTTGATGAAGCGAGCGAAACACTATGGCTGACTTCAGATAACACGGTTGAAGTTATCACCAACATGCAGACGGGGTGGGCGGCACGCAAGCGTTTTTTGTTTGACACTTCGGGTAATTTTTCTAGTTCGGGCACTGTCAGCGACAGTTCCGGTCGTGTTTATTCCCCGGGCAACAAGCCAGCGTGGGGTGACGTAACTGGCAAGCCGGCGACGTATGCGCCGAGCGGTCACACACATACGGCGTCGCAGATTACTGATTTGTCATCGCTGTTGAATGCTAAGTTATCGCTGTCTGGTGGCACGATGACCGGCAATATCACTATGACTACAGGTGATAGTGACCATCGCGGCATTTATTGGGGTTCTGGTGATGCGGAGGCTTATGTTCGTCAGGGCGAGCTGAAAGGCCAGCTTGAAATCGGTTCTGATGATCAGATTGTTTTTCGTGAGACTGACGGTAATACCATTTTTTGTACTATGTCGGCTAACAACGGTACGGTGACTGTTTCTGGCCCGATGTATGCTGACAACAACCAGCGCGTGTTTGCTGATAACTATCACCCTAACGCCGACAAACTGACCACGGCCCGCACCATTTCTCTGGCTGGCGACGCCACCGGCTCAGTCAGCTTTGACGGTTCATCTAACCAAACCCTGACCGTTACTGTGCAAGACGACAGTCACAATCACACCATTGCCAACGTTGACGGGTTGCAAACGGCGCTGAACAACAAGTCGGATACCAGCCACAACCACGATGGCCGGTACTACACCGAAGCAGAAATTGATACCAAGCTGGCCGGCAAGCTGTCCACCGGCGGCAAAGCGGCAGATTCCAACTTGCTTGACGGGCGTGATTCGTCATCGTTTGCTGGTCGTGCTGCTTACAGCCGCTCAGTCACAGTTACTTCTGGCGGAGAGTGGGTGACATTTGCTGAGGTTGAAGGCGGCGGGCGAGCTTCGGCACGATTTAAATTAGGTGAAGGGAGCGACAGTAACCACGGCCACGTTGAGTTTTATGCGGCGGCCAGCTTTGGTAACGTGCCGACGATTAACATTCTGTCTGTCGGCGGTTACGGATCGTTCACTGGTTTGTTCAGGCGTTTGCGAATTATTAAAGATGCTTCCGATGAAACTTACGGTGTGCATAAGCTACAGGTGTTACTGGAGGCCGATGCTACTGTTCATGCTTATCTTTATGAGGACGAAGCCCCGCACGACCGTTGGAAATTGAACGACCTGACGGAAAAAGGTTTGCCGACAGGTTATGGTGAAGCGATTTCGGTTGATCTTGACAAAAACGGGGGGATTACAACCAGCGGCGAGTTTTATGCCCAGGGCGGCGCTCGGGTTTATCACGAAAATAACCCACCACCGTTTCCACCGGGGAATCTTCCTGATCAGTCCGGGCATATTGGCAAAGTGTTGATGACTAATGGCTCAGTACCGTATTGGGCGAGTTTGGCCAGGATTGTTTCACAAAGCGATTTTATTTCAGGGACATTAATAGAAACGAGTTTACCGTTAGTTCCGGGTAATTCACAGAGCATTCAGATAGATGTGCAGGGAAAAGGATATAGTAACAAAACGTCTATTGGTTTTTTGGCAGAGACCTATTGGTATATTGATCAGTTTTTGTCGTCCAGTATATCGGTCTATTCAGGGCAAATATCGGGGGTAAGTGTTATTAACCATAACGCTAAAGCGTATATTTGGTGGCCAAGGCAGTCTTATTGGCAGTCTTTTTCTGTTTGGGTACGCGCTGCTGGTTTGCCAGGTATTGATTTGAATTATTGTGTTCAAATTACTGATGCAGTAAAACCGGCAGGGATCTCTGTTACTTTTAATTGATGCTTGGGGCATGGAGGATAACGTGCAACTCGAAAGGAGGTTAACCATCGGCGAGTTACTGGCGGCACTGTCTTATGTCGGCAGTGCTTTAGGTGCTTGTATTTTTGCTTACACTTTTCTTGTTGGCGATGTTGAGACTACCAAGGCTGGGGTGGAGACGAACACGAAAGCTATTAAGGCCGAGCAGGAGGCCCGTATTCGCGAAGATCAGCGCCTTGCTCGCCAGTTTGAGGCGCGCGCTATTGAGATAAAAAATGAGATCAAGCATGTTGAGGAACGCCAGCGTTTTTTGCTGGACGATATGCGTAACGACATAAAATTTCTGGTCAGGGATCGACGAGCTGATGAACAAAGACCATCTGTTAAATGAAGTTATCATCCCCGTATTGCGGCACCTGGATATGGACAGCGACGTGGCACGTTATCTGCTGCTCGGCACTATTGCACAGGAAAGTCATATGGGTGAATACCTTGTGCAGCTGGATAATGGCCCTGCTTGCGGCATAGCGCAGATGGAACCGGCGACGCACGATGACATTTGGGATAACTATCTTGCCTATCGCCCTTCACTGGTGGCTAAGCTTGAGCAACTGTTGTGCCCAGGATTCAGTAAAACGGCGCAGCTGAAATGGAACCTTGCCTACGCCGTGGCGATGGCGCGCATTCATTACCGGCGCGTTCCGGCACCACTACCTAAGCTGTCGCTGGTTGGGCTGGCCTATTACTGGAAGAAATACTACAACACGGTGAAAGGTAAGGGGTCGGTTAACGAGTTTCGTCATAATTTCAGCCGTTTTGTTGGCGATGTTCCTGAAGCGGACAACTTTTATCCGGCCGGTGAGTGACCTTATGGATAAGGATAAGATGCTCAACGAGATTATCGTGCCGGTGTTGCAATATTTGGACATGGACAGCGATTCGGCGCGTAATTTGTTGCTTGGCACATTTGCTCAAGAGAGCGCGATGGGCAAGCATGTGGAGCAGGTTGGTGGTGGTCCTGCCCTGGGCATTGGTCAGATGGAACCTCGTACGCACGATGATATTTGGCAGAATTATTTAGCTTATCGTCCGGCGTTGGCGCAAAAAATCAATCAGTTGTTGGTTTCCGGTCATTCTAAACTTGACCAGTTGAAGTGGAACAGTGCGTACGCTACTGCCATGTCGCGGGTGCATTACCATCGGGTAGCGGAGCCACTGCCCGAGGCGCATGATATTACGGGGCTGGCGCAATACTGGAAGGACCACTACAACAAGGGCGGCAAGGGCGAGGTCGATCAGTTTCTTGCCAATTACTTGTACCATATTGGAGTGTCGGCGCCATGATTCCGGTTATTTCTGCGGCGATCAATCTGGCGACGGGCTGGCTCAACGGCCGCACTGAGATCAAAAAAGCGGAACAGAAACAGCAGGCGGCGGAAGCGCGGCAGAAAACCAAGCTGATCAGTGATCATCGTCAGTTTAATCACTCCTGGGAACTGGCGGCACTGTCGGCGGATCGGCTGGCACTGCTGAGGCAGTTCTCTTTCTGGTTGTTTACGGCACCGATTCTTTATACCGTTTACGATCCGGTTGAGGCGCAGCGCGTATGGCAGTCATTGGATACCGTGCCGGAGTGGATTATCGGGGTGCAGTTAGCGATGACAGGGTTTATATGGGCCGCTAAACCGTTATCAAATCTTGGTGCCATGGTGGCCAGTCGGCGCTATGGCGTTAATGAAAATAGAGATTGAGCGTGAACAGCACACAGGCTGTGACTATCCCCGATTGCCATCAGTTCGTCGAATAATTTGTCGTCCATTTTTGGTATTCTCTGAGACAGGATAATTATTATAGCAGGGACGCTATGGCCCGATTACTGATAGAAGCCTTTGGTGGCATTGCGCCGAAAGTCGCGCCGCTGAAACTGGCTGACACCTTAGCGACGCAGGCTAATAACTGTCGTCTGGATAGAGGCCGTCTGGATGTCTGGCGGGGCTTGTTACGCACTGATGAGATTCTTCCCGTTAACACCGAAACCATCTTTCCGTATCAGGGTAAGTGGTTAAGCTGGCCACAGGACGTGGATGTGGTGGGCAATCTCAGTGCCAACGACATTCGTGACCGGCTGGTTATCAGCGACGATCAATACCCGAAAATTCGCAGCGGCAGCGACGAGTACCGGCTGGGCCTTCCCGTTCCGGCCGCGCCAACGACTGAAGTTATCGTGGTCGGTGATCGCTCCGATCTGACGTCTGCCCGTACCGACCGTTATCGTGTCTCTTTTGTTGATGCCTGGGGCGCAGAAGGGGCGCTTTCGTCCCCTTCTGCTTCGGTTGAAGTGGGGACTGGCGCGGAAGTTAAGGTACTTTTGCCGGCCGTACCGACTGGCGAGCACAACTTCGGTGCGGGTGCCTTGCACCGCATTTACCGCAGCAACTCCGGTATTACTGAGGCGCTTTGGCAACTGGTGACTGAAGTACCGATCACGGACACGGAGTATCTGGATAAAAAAGCCCCGGGCGAGTTGCAGGAGGCGGCGGTCACGGAGAATTGGATCGGTCCGCCTGACGACGACACCACACTTTATCCCGAGGGGCCACTGCGCGGCCTGTTGGCGTTACCGTCCGGTTCGTTGACGGGGTTTAGTGGCAATGTGGTCTGTTTTTCGGTGCCGTTTGTGCCTCATGCGTGGCCAGCTGATTATCGCGTGACCATACCGGATGGCAATATTGTTGGGCTGGCCGCGATGCCTACCGGCTTGCTGGTCTGCACTGACAAGCAGCCGTTTATTATCCAGGGGTCATCGGTTGATGCGCTGTTGGCTGTGCCGGTACAGAGTGAGCGTTTTTTGCCCTGCGTTAACAAGCGCAGCATTGTTGATATGGGCAATATGGTTCTTTACGCCACGTCTGAAGGGTTGGCAATGGCGGTGGGCAACGCCGTGCAGCTGGTGACCGATTCGTTTTTCAGTCGTCACGAGTGGCAGCAGTTACAGCCGCACACCATTAAAGCCTGGCTCTATGACGGCAAGTACATTGCTGTTTATGGCAGTGAAGGCAACGGGTTTATTTTTGATCCGCAGGGTGACAGCCACACGTTTACCGAGCTGTCCGAGAATATTGCTTCTGCTTATTACCGACCAGCGGACGGTACCTTACTGGTTGGGGACAGCAGCGGCAATTTGTCCGAGTTTGACACTGACCCTGCTAACCCGATGCTCTATTTCTGGCAGTCGAAAGTGTTTGCTCAGCCGATGCCGGTGGCGTTTACCTGTTTGCGTGTTGAAGCCGAAGCGTATCCGGTGCTGGTTGAAATCAAAGCGGATGGTAAACGGTTATTGCTAAAGAACGTTAACAGCGGCTCAGTGTTGCGGATACCGTCGCGCAGTAAGTACCGACAGTGGCAGGTGTCGATCTCTGGCACTACGGCGGTGGAATATATCTGCCTGAGCGATAGCATGTCGGAGGTGGTGTAATGGCCACTAAATTACCGTCGATTCCACCAGTGCCGGCCAGTGTTACCGATCCGGCGGTGCGTCAGTGGATGCAATCACTGGCGGAGAGTGTGGCCATTCGTGCCGGCCAACGTGGCGACCCGTTAGATCGTTCGGTAACGTTGCGGGAATTGCCGGTGTTGACTAACAACACTTCCGTTAATTTGGATCAGGTTGATGTTGACCGTCTGGTTGGTGACATTGCCAATTTTATTATTGCTAATATTGAGAACGGGTCGATCACTAATGAATTAATTGGTGATTACATTCAGAGTCACGGTTATATTCCTGGGGTTGAAGGCTGGAAAATAGACAAGGGGGGCTACGTTCAGTTTTATAATCTGGTCGCCTCTGGTAAATTGCTCGATGTTTATTTGCGTAATGCGGTTATTGAGAACGCGACGATCATTCAAGGTAACAGCGACAATACGATTGCTACTGAAGCCGATGCCGGTGCGGGACAAGTACGTTCGCTGGCGCTGGTTAATACGAACGACAAGATTACGTCGTTTTCTTCTGCGGACGATAAGTACACGCTGGCTTATTATATGACTGCTGCGGCTAATTATACCGGGGAGGGTGTCATTGATTACAGCGACGGGGTACAAGCGTATAAAAATTTTGACCGTTATTTGAAATACGCTATTACACCTGTTATTACGACCATGGTCCGTAATGATTGTTCGCTCACTGCTTTTGATTCACGCAGTTCTTATGTCAATACTACTGTGCGGGTAAAAATTGCGGCTGTTAAAGATGATAATACGCTGGCTGATTTGCTGGATACCGGCACAATGGTTTTTGGCCCGATTAATTCCGACACGTTGATCCAGAATAAATCATTTGGTTACGTCAAGTTATTTAAGAACACGCATAAAAGGGCGCGGTTTATTTTTGGCAGTGGTGGTTCGCAGAAATACGTTTATACCTATAAGTCGGATGTGCAGGTGGTAATGGACAAACTTTCCCTGCTTTACAATCAACCGGATTACAAAGGTTTTGTTGTCGAAGTCTGGTCCAGTCACACGCTTTCTTCCGGTACGCCGCCGCGTGGCGATACACACATCGAGAGTGTGCTGATTCGCGACAACCAGAACAATTACACTTAGGGACCGGTCATGTACCAAATCAACAGTGCGGACTTCAATTTACCCACCGACAAGCCTCTGACTATTTTGATTGTGTCGTCTGCGGTGTACGGCGGTGTTCTTGCAGATTCATTAAAAACCGCTTTACCTGTTGCCACCGTCAAATTAAGTACTGAGCCAGTGCCCGGTAGTTACGATGTGGTTTTTTCCGTTGGTGCGGTCGATGAACAGGCCATGATCCGGCTCGGCGCACCGCTCTATTTTCCGCTACAGGAACGGTCGTTTTTTGTTGACCGGCCCGAAGCGCGGGAACTTATGCAGAGCGATTACCGGATGGTGAAACTGTTGGAGGGGAAATTAGTGCAACTGGCCGAGCAGGGATTGATCGAGTTGAGCGACGACGAACGTGCGTTGATTGAGCACCGAAGTACCGTAAGAAATCAGATGACCTCGACTGAGTGACCGATCAAATAAGTCACGACCGTACGATCAACCCTCGCAAGCAATGTGCAGGTCTTTCACTGTCGTATGGTTGTCCACAGACTGGAACTGCACATTGTTTTTTGTTTGATATTATTTAGTAAGCTGCCTTGACAGACGACCAGAAATTTATCTAACGAAAAATGTGTAGGTCAAAGCGAGGTTGAGTCGGAAGTCGGTCGCGGACAAGTATGTATTTTAGTGTCCGCGTACCAGTGTAAGTGATTGTTTTTACTGAGAAAAAATGGTGCCGGCACCAAGAGTCGAACTCGGGACCCTCTGATTACAAGTCAGATGCTCTACCAACTGAGCTATACCGGC
>JAQFVO010001164.1 GCA_027942505.1 Endozoicomonas sp.
ACAGCCAGAAACAGAAAGACGTAAATCCCCAGCTGTTTGCGCTGTTCCTTCATGGGCTCAGCAGAGTACGCCAGGAAGTTCACCAGGTCGTAGACCATCTGATCAAACTCGTCCGGCGTCATACTGCCCTTCCTCTGCGGATCAACCGACAAGCCGCAAACCTTTTCACCGGTCAGCGGGTCACGCTCGGTGGGCGAGGTCTCCTGACAAGTGTCAATCTGGATACCTTGCAACTCCAGCAACGCATGGGGCATACCAACGTCCGGGAACACCTTGTTATTAACACCGTATGGGCGACTCGGATCTTCGTAGAAAGTCCTCAAATAGGTGTATAGCCAGTCGGGGCCACCACGCACACGAGAGACCAGCGTAAGGTCCGGCGGGGTAACACCAAACCACGCTTTGGCTTCATCAGGATCCATGCTGTTGTGCATCAAATCGCCAATCTTGGCCGACTTGTTGAACACCAGATTCTCCATCATCAAATCATGGGGAATCCCCAGGTCATCGGCAACTCGCTCGTAACGCTGGTACCCGGTTCCATGACAACCGGCGCAATAGTTCTGAAAATAACGTATACCCCGCTGCAAAGAGGCCTGATCAGTAGGGTCAACGTCTGCCCGGTCAAGCGGATACCCCCCGCCCGCCGCCAGGGCCAGCGTAGAAAACAGCAGCGACCCCAGCAGCACTTTAATGGTCAGTATTATCGTTTTCATCAGCCGGTCACCCTCTCCGGTATTGGCTTGGTTTTTTCCCACCGGGTATAAAAAGGCATCAACAAAAAGAAAGCAAAGTAGAGCAAGGTACAAATCTGGGCGATCAGCGTGTACGTCTCCGTAGCCGGCTGCGTACCCAACCAGGTGAGCAAGATAAAGACAAAGGCAAAAACGACAATGCTCGTTTTACTGATAATGCCTTTATATCGCCACGATCTCACCGGACTGCGATCCAGCCAGGGCAGAACAAAGAGAATAGCGATGGCCCCACCCATGGCAATAACGCCACCGAGCTTAGAGTCAATCGGACCGATCTCAAAGGTAATCGCCCGCAAAATGGAGTAAAACGCCCCGAAATACCAGACCGGCGCAATATGCTCAGGCGTTTTCAAACCGTTGGCCGGCTCAAAGTTGGCATGCTCCAGGAAGAACCCGCCCATTTCCGGGAAGAAGAAGATAATGCCGCAGAACACGAACAGGAAAACCACCAGGCCGACGATATCCTTAACCGTGTAGTAAGGGTGGAAAGCAATGCCATCCAGGGGAATACCATCTTCACCTTTGTTTTTCTTGATGTCGATTCCGTCAGGGTTGTTGGAGCCAACTTCGTGCAGGGCCAGGATATGCAGGACGACCAGGCCAAGAATGACGATGGGCAAAGCCACCACATGCAGGGCAAAAAAGCGATTCAGGGTGATGCCTGAAATCAGGAAGTCGCCGCGAATCCACTGCTGCAAGTCCGGGCCAATCACCGGAATAGCGCCAAACAGTGAGATGATGACCTGGGCTCCCCAGTAGGACATCTGCCCCCAGGGCAGCAGGTAACCCATAAATGCCTCACCCATCAGCGCCAGGTAGATGGCCATGCCAAAAATCCAGATCAACTCGCGCGGTGCCTTGTAAGAGCCGTACAAAAGTGCCCGGAACATATGGCAGTAGACCACGACGAAAAACATGGAGGCGCCGGTAGAGTGCATGTAACGAATCAGCCAGCCAAACTCCACATCACGCATGATGTATTCCACCGAAGCAAACGCCGCATCGGCACTGGGCACATAACTCATGGTCAGCCAGATACCGGTGAGTAACTGGTTAATCAGGACAAAAATGGCCAGCGAGCCAAAGTAATACCAAACGTTAAAGTTCTTCGGAGCGTAATACTTGCTGAGGTGTTTTTCCCACGCCTGAGTGACGGGAAGTCGGGCATCCACCCAGGCCATTATCTTGTTTCCCATCACGCATTCTCCTCGTCTTTACCGATAATCAAAATGTCATCGCCTTCAAAGGAGTAAGGAGGCACTACCAGGTTAGTCGGGGCAGGTACCCCTTTGTAGACGCGCCCGGCCAGGTCGAACTTGGAGCCATGACAGGGGCAGAAATAGCCACCCTTCCAGTTGGCGTCAAACTCCATCGGTTTGACTTCCGGCAGATACTTGGGAGAACACCCAAGGTGCGTACACAGACCGACAAGAACAAGAAACTCCTCGTTCCTGGCACGGGACTCATTAGTCGCGTAGTCCGGCTGTTCAGAATTTTGCGACTCAGGATCCCGCAAGCGGCTGTTCAAAGACGCCAACTCATCCAGCATGGCTTGTGTACGGCGCAGGACAAACACCGGTTTACCCCGCCACTCGTAGACCACCTGTTGACCCGGCGCGAGCTTGCTTAAGTTGACCTTAACCGGTGCACCGGCAGCCTTGGCTTTGGCGCTCGGATGCCACGATTGCAGAAAGGGGGTCGCAACCCCAACCACCCCGGCAGCCCCTACCACCGAAGTCGCGGCCACGAGAAAGCGGCGCCGGCCGTTGTTTACGCCGTTGTCACTCATTAACCTACTCTCCCCGTCTGGTGACTTCTTATCTTCTTATAGTTGTTGTACATGGGTAGGGGGCCAACCCCCCCTGCCAGGAATTCGTGGAGTACCGCCACGCGCAACCCAGGCATTATCTCTGTCAGGATGCCAGGGGCGCAGAACCCCTCAAAGAATAACAGAGTAACCTGCAAAGCGTGGCTTTTATCAGGCATGCACTTTGTCCCGGGCGTATCACAGGTAAACCTCACATCCCACCACCGGTTTATACCTGTTAGCATACCGATC
>JAQFVO010000229.1 GCA_027942505.1 Endozoicomonas sp.
CTGACCAAGAACAAGGAAGGCAATTCAGAGCAAGGTACAAAAGGCCGTGAAGGGGAAACGCTGTTTATTGATGCCCGTCAGATGGGCACCATGATCAGCCGTACCACCAAAGAGCTGACCACTGAGGATATTGCCGAGATTGCCCGTACTTATCATGCTTTTCGTGGTGAGGCTGATTCTGGCATGTATGAGGATAAGGCTGGTTTTTGTAAGGTTGCCACCATTGAAGAGATTGCTGCTCATGACTTTGTGCTGACACCGGGACGTTATGTGGGGGCTGCGGAGCTGGAAGACGATGGTGTACTGTTTGAAACCAAAATGCAGGAGTTAAGCCAGACCCTTTATCAGCAGATGCAGGATGCGGAAAAACTGGATGCTGTGATTCGTCGGAATCTGGAGGTGTTGGGTTATGGCGCATGATTGGCCTGTTTTTAAACTAAACGATCTATCGAAAGAGATAACGGTTGGATTTGTTGGTTCAATGACTCATGAATATATTGACGAAGGGATACCGTTCCTGCGTTCCAAAAATATTGATGAACATGCAATCAATTGGGAAGACGTCAAATATATTTCTCCTGAGTTTCATGCAAAGTTAAGGAAATCGGCACTTAAGCCTGGAGATGTGGCAATTGTCAGAACGGGTAAGCCAGGAACAACCTGTGTTATTCCTGAAAGTCTGCAAGAAGCAAACTGTTCTGATCTTGTGATTGTCCGAGTGGATGAATGTCGTTTGAATGCCCACTTCTTGAGTTATTTTATGAACTCAGTGGCTGCAGGTCAGCAAGTCAATTCTCATGTTGTAGGGGCTGTTCAGCAACACTTTAACGTAGGTTCTGCAAAGAAGATCAAGATTTCTACGCCTACACTTGCAGAGCAAGTGAAGGTTGTAGAAGTTCTCAAGACATTAGACGACAAAATCAAACTCAACCGCCAAACCAACCAAACCCTCGAAGCCATGGCGCAAGCCCTGTTTAAAAGCTGGTTTGTGGATTTTGATCCGGTGATCGATAACGCACTGGCGG
>JAQFVO010001189.1 GCA_027942505.1 Endozoicomonas sp.
TATCGGTCAACCAGCCACGACGGTTCTGGGCATCGTCAACGACATCAATGAGCGCAATAATCATCCAGTCCTGCTGATTAACGGCTCATTTTCCCACTATCTGCAAGGTATCAGTTCAACGTTTAAAGATGTCGATATCATTGGTACCGGGGAATCGATCAAACAACTGAGTGATCAGCTGGCCACCGTTCAGATGCGTCTTGGCAGCGGCCTGTTTGTCAGACCCATTCCCGGCTGTGCCCGGCTGCAACTACCCGACTCCATGCGCATCACTGGCGTGGGTGAGTTTGGCATTCAGACCTGTACATGCTCACGGGTAATGCCCAAAGATGTACTGGCCGTTCATTTGCCTGGAGAGAATAAACCGGTTATGTGCCTGTCGTTCATCAGCGAAACGGCACTCATGAATGATAACGTGGCATATCTGACTGGAAATCTGGACATCCTGACCAACCAGCTATACGACGATGCAAGTTTTATTGTGCCACGTACTGTTGTCTTCAATTATCCCCAGACAACAGAAGAACGCGTTTTTGGTCTGTTAATGCGCTGTCTGATGACACTGAACAAGGCAAAACAGTTTCAATCCACACTGGCAACCGGGCAAGTGGCCTTTTACGGTGAACAGGCTGAAGTGGCGCTGGATTGTCTGCAAAACAGCATTGCCTGCCTGCTGGTGAAGCTGCGCAGCCATAGCCATTACAACCGATTTGTGGCGACCCTGGAGCAGCGGATATCAGATCAGCAAACCAGGAATGATTATCTGGACCAACAGCGGGGGTTTATCAGGAGTCTGCTCGATCATCTTGACGAGGGGATCTGGGCCTGATGCCGGGACAGGCGCTGCAAGAATACGCGGACGCAAAAGAAGCTATAGCCTGGAATATACTGCTGTCATCCCTGCGAAAGAGTGTGTCGCAAAAAGCATAAAAGCCTTGAACCACGAAGGACACTAAGGACACAAAGGAAAAGAAAAGCTCTTCTTCGTGCTCTTCGTGTCCTTCGTGGTTCCCTTCTTTTCAGAGCCTTTTGC
>JAQFVO010000234.1 GCA_027942505.1 Endozoicomonas sp.
AGTTCACTGGTATACTCGATACCGGCTCCAGCAATATCTGGATACCCGACAAAAGCTGTAGATCGCAAGCCTGTCGCGAAAAGGCCAGATTTGATTCGAGCGCAAGCACAACGTTCCAGACAAAAAATGAGCGTCTTTCCATTCAATACGGCACTGGCAGTATGCAGGGGTCCGTTGGATACGACACAGTTACATTTGGCGGTATGAGCGTCAGCGATCAGGGTTTTGGCTTGGCGCAAGAGCTCTCGAATGACTTTCTGAACTCGCCGTTTGATGGCATCTTTGGCCTGGCATACCGTTCCATCGCCAGTGATCAGGTCACACCGTGGCTGGACAACGCCGTCGCCCAGAGATTGTTGCCCAAGGCGATGTTTTCGTTCTACCTGTCCAACACGCCGGCTGATGGTACCGGCCGGCTGATTCTTGGCGAACCAGACCCGGACTACTATCAGGGCGACATCACCTGGCATTCGCTGGAGCCACTGGAAACCGGTGGCCCTGCTGACTTTTATTACAACATTGTCTTTGATGGCATCGACGTTGACTCCACCAGCATCCCGTTGACTTGTCAGGATGAGGGTACCTGCCACGCCATTGTTGATTCCGGCACCTCGCTAATTGTCGGGCCAGCGCAGGATATTGCCAATATCCAGGGCGCACTGAACCTTAACCCGGACTGCTCTAACCTGGATGACCAGCCAGACCTGGTCTTTAACATAGGAGGCACCAAGTACACCGTTCCACCGCGCTTTTACGTGGTCAAGCAGATGGACTGGTGGGGACAGGAGCAGTGCGTTGCCGGGCTGTCTCAGGGCGGTGAGGATTTCTGGATCTTCGGGGATGCCTTTATGCGCGGTTTTTACGTTATCTTTGACAAGACTGACAGCAAGGTTGGCTTGGCCACACTGGCAGACAGTCTGAATAACCCGCAAAGCCTCAGAGCCGTTCCTCCTGCTCAAAAACATAAGCACAAACACCACCGTAAACACCATCATAAGAACAAGCACCCACGGGACTGATAACCAGCCGCGCCATCGTCGACATTGACGATGGCTTTACCTGCATCTGCCGCTCGCGCTTTACTCCTAACGCCACAACAGTTTATTGACCTGCGTCATTAAATCCCCAGTTAAGTTCAAGCATCATAAAACAGAACGCAATGATAATAACAAGGGGACACACAATGCGTGGCATCACCAAAGTTCTGGCTGTCGTTGACACTCGCAAAGATAAACAGCTGGCTCTGAGCCGCGCCAGCAGCAT
>JAQFVO010000063.1 GCA_027942505.1 Endozoicomonas sp.
TCGATCAGATTCTCAAAGCCTACGCCTTTGACATCTCCAAGCAGCTGTCGGTGTTTGTTGGTCTTATTATCACCAACTGTATCGTTATGGGTCGTGCTGAAGCCTTTGCCATGAAAAATGGCCCGGCGCTGTCCGCGCTTGACGGCTTTGGTAACGGTCTGGGTTACGGCGCTGTTTTGCTGGTTATTGCTTTTTTCCGGGAGCTGTTCGGGGCTGGCAACCTGTTCGGCGTGGAAATCCTGCCCACTGTCAACAACGGTGGCTGGTACGTACCTAACGGCCTGATGCTGCTGGCACCGAGTGCCTTCTTCCTGATCGGTTTGCTGATCTGGGCGATTCGCAGCTGGAAGACCGACCAGGTTGAAGAGGCCGAGTTCAAGATTGCTCCTAATACCCAATTCAGCGAGGCGCACTAAGTCATGGAACAGTTAATTTCGCTGTTTGTGAAAGCGGTGTTCGTGGAGAACATGGCGCTGGCTTTCTTCCTCGGGATGTGTACCTTTCTGGCGGTGTCCAAGCAGGTCAAAACGGCTGTGGGCCTTGGGGTGGCAGTTATTGCCGTACTGACCATCACCGTACCCATCAACAACATTATCTACCAGAACATCCTGCGCGACGGTGCCCTGATGCCCGGTGTTGACCTGAGCTTTCTGGGCCTGATCACCTACATCGGCGTTATCGCAGCACTGGTTCAGATTCTGGAAATGTTTCTGGATAAATTTGTGCCGGCGCTCTATAACGCGCTGGGCGTATTTCTGCCGCTGATCACAGTAAACTGCGCCATCATGGGGGCTTCGCTGTTCATGGTGCAGCGGGACTACAACTTTGGTGAGTCTGTGGTTTACGGTCTCGGTGCTGGTTTGGGCTGGGCGCTGGCGATCGCTGCCCTGGCGGGAATCCGGGAAAAGCTTAAGTACAGTGACGTACCTGCGGGACTGCGAGGTCTTGGCATCACCTTCATTACCGTTGGTCTGATGTCTCTGGGCTTCCTGTCGTTCTCTGGCGTACAGCTTTAAGGGGATTATATGGATCTGAATATTATCTACGGCGTGGCGATGTTTACCGTGATCGTGCTGGCACTGGTCCTGGTAATCCTGGCCGCCCGTTCGAAACTGGTCAGTACGGGCGACGTTACCATCGAGATCAACGAAGATCCCGAGAAAAAGGTCACCACAGCCGCTGGTGGCAAACTGCTGAACACCCTGTCCGGTGCCGGTGTCTTCCTGCCTTCCGCCTGTGGCGGTGGTGGTACCTGTGCCCAGTGCAAGTGCAAGGTGCTGGCCGGTGGCGGTGAGATGCTGCCTACTGAGCGCGCTCACTTCACCAAGCGTGAAGAGAAAGAGGGCTGGCGTCTCTCCTGTCAGGTTGCCGTGAAGCAGGATATGGAAATTGAGGTCGAGGAAGAGCTCTTCGGCGTCAAGAAGTGGGAGTGCGAAGTCGTCTCCAACGAGAACGTGGCCACGTTCATCAAAGAGCTGGTGCTGAAACTGCCCGAGGGTGAAGACGTTGCCTTCCGTGCCGGCGGTTACGTGCAGCTCGAATGTCCGGCTCACACCGTTGAGTACAAGAACTTCGATATTCAGCCTGAGTACCGCGAAGACTGGGATAAGTTTAACCTGTGGCAGTACGTCTCCAAGGTGGACGAAGAGACCATTCGTGCCTATTCCATGGCCAACTACCCCGAAGAGAAAGGTCTGTTGAAGTTCAATATCCGTGTGGCATCACCGCCTCCGGGCACCGACTTCCCACCGGGCAAAATGTCCTCCTTCGTCTTCAACCTGAAGCCGGGCGACAAGATGACCGTGTATGGACCGTTTGGAGAGTTCTTTGCCAAAGAGACGGACAACGAGATGGTCTTTGTTGGCGGTGGTGCTGGTATGGCGCCAATGCGCTCACACATCTTTGACCAGCTCAGGCGTCTGGCTTCCAAACGCAAAATCTCTTTCTGGTACGGCGCACGCTCTCTGCGCGAAGCGTTCTATGTGGAAGAGTTTGATCAGCTGGCAAAAGACAATGAAAACTTCACCTGGCACCTGGCCCTGTCCGACCCGATGCCTGAGGATAACTGGACCGGCTACACCGGCTTTATTCATCAGGTGTTGTACGACAACTATCTGGAAAGTCATCCGGCACCAGAAGATTGCGAGTTCTACATGTGTGGACCACCCATGATGAACGCCGCAGTGATCAAGATGCTGGAAGATCAGGGTGTCGAAAAAGAGAACATCATGCTGGATGACTTCGGCGGATAAACCAGTTGTAAGCTGCATAAAAAAGGCCGGTTCTTTGAGACCGGCCTTTTTTTATGTAAATAAAATGTGATTGACTTTTTATGCAGTATAAATGATATTTTATTCTCTTTTTCACTGATTGCTGACATATTTATGGCCGAATTAGTCTCCCACGCTGTTCCTCAGACAGCTGCCAAAAGCTGGCGGATGCCCGATACTCTGGTTCTTATTTTTGTCGTTGGCCTGGTGGCTGCGCTGTTGAGTTATTTTATTCCGGCCGGTTATTTTGCCACTGACCAGGTCAGCTATCTGGTGGACGGTGTGGAGAAGGTGCGAACGGTCATTGACCCTGAATCATTTGCCTACGCCACTGACGACAATGGTCATCTTGTATACAACGCTGTGCGTCTTTTTGCCGTGGGCAGCGAGACCGGGATCATGAATTTCGCGTTTGCCGGCCTGACCTCCGGTTCTGCGGTCAGCGTTATCATGTTTATGATGGTGATCGGTGGTGCCTTTGGTGTGGTCATGCGTACCGGTACCATCGATAACGGCATTCTGCGCCTGATTGACATCACCAAGGGCAGTGAGGCGCTCTTTATTCCAGTGCTGTTTTTCCTGTTCTCCCTGGGCGGTGCCGTATTTGGCATGGGCGAAGAAGCGGTGGCTTTTGCCATTATCATTGCGCCTTTGATGGTCCGCTTAGGCTATGACGGTATCACCACGGTGATGGTCACCTATATCGCCACGCAGATCGGTTTTGCCACCTCCTGGATGAACCCGTTCTCGGTTGCCATCGCCCAGGGCATTGCCGGTGTCCCAGTGCTCTCTGGCATGACGTTCCGGATTGTCATGTGGGTTGGCTTTACTCTGGTCGGTATCGCTTTCACCATGTATTACGCCGCTGCCATCAAGAAAGATCCGACGCGTTCTTACAGCTATGCCAGCGACAGTTTCTTTCGCCAGCAAGCGCAGGAGAGCGTTGAGGCGCGCTGGACCCTGGGTGATACGCTGGTGATTCTGACAGTGCTGGCCGCTATGGTCTGGGTCGTCTGGGGCGTGGTGGTACATGCCTGGTACATTGCCGAAATCGCCTCCCAGTTCTTTACCATGGGCCTGGCAGCTGGTTTGATCGGCGTTCTGTTTCGTCTGAACAACATGACCTTCAATGACATCGCCATTGCTTTTAAAGATGGCGCTGGTGTTATGCTGGCCCCAGCCATGCTGGTTGGTTTTGCCAAGGGGGTTCTGATGTTGATCGGCGGTGGCGATGTCAGCGAACCGAGCGTGTTGAACAGTATCCTCAACAGCGCTGGTTCTGCCATTGGAGGATTGCCTGATGTACTGGCTGCATGGCTTATGTACGTGTTCCAGTCGGTGTTTAATTTCTTTGTCACCTCCGGTTCCGGTCAGGCGGTACTGACTATGCCACTGCTGGCGCCACTGTCGGATATGGTCGGTATCACTCGACAGGTTTCAGTGCTGGCCTTCCAGCTTGGTGATGGTTTTACCAATATTATCGTACCAACGTCTGCTTCACTGATGGCAACTCTGGGCGTTTGTCGTATTGATTGGGGTGATTGGGTGCGTTTCGTCTGGCGCTTTATGCTGCTGCTGTTTGTGATTGCCAGTGTTGTGGTGGTCGG
>JAQFVO010000068.1 GCA_027942505.1 Endozoicomonas sp.
AGCCTTATCATTTATATGCTTGGCCAGCGGCTTACCGGCTGGCCGTGGATTATGAGATCAGGTCACTGGCCGTAGCAGCCAACAGCGTGATCATCGGTACATCAGGATATCCGTATGTTTGCTTTGGTACCGAACCCAGTGCCATGACGCTGGAGCGTCTTGATACTGCCCATGCTTGCATCAGCAAACGCAGTATGGTGGATATGGGCGATATGGCTCTGTACGCCTCCCCCGATGGTCTGGTGCGAATCGCTGGCGGCCGGGCTGACCTGATGACCCGCAATATCATTAACCCGGAAGACTGGAGAGCCAGATTCCAGCCGGACACTATCCACGCCTGCTTCCATGATGGCCGGTACTTTGGCTTTTATGGTGATTCAGTAAACGGTGGTGGATTTATATTCAGTCCCGACAGTGGAACCTTTACCGAACTCGGCACCTATGCCGATGCCTGTTACCGCGACCTTCAGGATGACAGCCTCTATCTGGCCATCGGGGATACCATCAAGGCATGGGACAAAGGCTCCGAACTGATGCCCTATCGATGGCGCAGCAAGGTATTTCAAGGCAAGCCTGCCGCTTTTACCTCGGCAAGGATCATGGCCGACAGCTATGACAATCTGGGCTTCCGAGTATTCCGGGATGGCGAGTTGGTATTGGAATTACAGGTGGCTTCTGACCGGGGCTTCCGACTCCCCGCAGGCCGGGGCAGCCGGTGGCAGTTTGAGCTGGCCGGGACTGATACGGTCACCGCCGTGATTGTGGCCAGTTCCATGGCTGAACTCTAAGAAGGCAGCCAATCATCGTCAATGATTTGCTCAAAGGACCAGGGACAGACCTTGGGAAAGCTACGGCTGGTCAACTGTTGTTGTGGCAGAAGGTAGCGGTTCATCTCTTTGATCGCCAGTGTTTTTGCTCTTTTGTAGGCGGTTACTGTCAGTTTGTCCTGCTTCTGTTTCAGTGATGGGTTATCAGCCAGAATGTCTCTGGCGTCGTCCCGTGCACGACCAATAGAGTCCAGCCAGTCCCGGCAATCATAGGGTTCCGGCAAACCGGGATTGATCTTTCGGGTTTGATAATCGTATTTCAGTAAATGCAGCAGAATGGTTTTCAGTTCCGAGGTGAGTGACCGGGGTTCACTTTTGCCCATATCAGCCACTTCCTCTGCCAGATTGTTCAGATCAAGTTCATCAAAGCGCCGTTGCCGGATCAGTTCAGACTGCTGCCGGGTCCATTGATAGTAGTCAGTCTCATAAAGGTTGTTATTGGGCGTATCCATTGTGTGAATTCCTTTAACTACTGCTCAGTTGTTTATATCAATTCATCTCATTGCTCATCTTAGGATAACCATGGCCAAATTTCCCGCATTGCCTGCCACGGTAGACCGCTACGTGCGTGAGTTTCTGAACCGGCTGGCCGGACGTTCCGGCAACGCCGGAGATAAAGCGGTGCTGCACAGTGAGCTGGCGGAGCTGGGACTGGCCAATGAGATTGGGCAGCGGCTCAGTTTGCCTGCCACTGCCGTGGGATCCATTACTGACACTCTCGAACCTGC
>JAQFVO010000074.1 GCA_027942505.1 Endozoicomonas sp.
TTTACCTACAAAATGCGCAACCGGTTTCAGAAACCGGTTTTATTTTTATTTTGCCCAGATAAACTGGCAACCGTTTAACCGTGTCGACGTTTCTTGACCAAATTTGTGACGTTGCGTTTACCAGAAATGAAACGGGTTGGTTGAGCAGGGCAAAGCCCCTGGCAAGCGCAAGACGGCAATAAACAGAAAGTACTGTTTTGCTAAAAAAATCAGAAAACTCACAAGGAGTTAATGGGGATTAACGACGATGTTTAAGAAAACAATCATTGCAAGCTCTGTACTAACCGTACTGGCCTCTACTGCTGCGGTCGCTGATAACCACGGCGATGATAAATATGGTTACGATGTGTACGGCGTCATTGCAGTTCAAGTCGCCCATCGTGACTACGAAACAGCCAAAGCCAACGATGGCGTTCAGGTAAACAATGAAAGCCGGGTTGGCTTGCGTGGTCATGCAAAGTTTGATGGCCTGCCATCTCACACCAAGTTCATCTGGCAGATTGAAAGTGGCTATGCCGATGAGTCTTTTGCCGGAGAAAACGGTGGTGAAGGCTATCTGGGCAAGCGTGACACATTTATCGGTTTTGACAGTACTGAGTTCGGTCTGATTCGTGTCGGTCGTGTGCTGACCCCTCTGTATGAAGTTGTAGACTGGCCTGCTTCTAATCCTGGTCTGGGTGATATTTATGACTGGGGTGGCATTATTGGCGGCAATAACTTTAATGACCGTCAGTCAGATACTGTTCGTTGGGACTCTAAGGAACTGTGGTCAGGCTTTACTCTTGATCTCGCAGCAGGTGCCGGACAGGATCGTGCCGGAAGCACTGGCAGTGAAGAAGCAGGCAGCAACTACTATCACGGTGCGGCCGCCCATCAGAACTTTAAATACGGTGAAGGTAACTGGGTGCAGTTCGATCTGGCTTACGAGATGAACTATGACACTCAAGTGAGCTACGTAACGACAAATAAAGACAGTGATGATAATTACATCACTGAAACAACTTTCTGGGACAATACAACTTACCTGGCAGGTGTTCAGGGTGGTCATGGGCCAGTTGGTTATTTTGCTCAGTATCGAGTAGCTGAAGCTGATAACAATGTTGGCGTTGACGAAGAACAGAACTCTTATTCTGTTGGCCTGATGTACAACTTTGGTGCCGATCACAAATGGCAGGCTAAGGTAGCCTATGCAGGAAATGAGGATCTGAAAGTTAACGGCGTTAAACAGCAGGATACCGGTGACGATGTGTGGTCAACTCAGCTGATGTACAAGATTGACTCGAATGCTGTTGTTTATGCCCGCTATCGTGACGTAGACGCAGGTAACACCTTCAAAGACGTAGACGCAAAAGACGGTCGCTGGAAGACAGATAGCTTTAGCGAAGCTTCTGTAGGTGTTGAGTACTATTTCTGATAAAACCTTCCGGCCCTGACGGAGCCGGAGCTTAAGGGAAGCGGCAGCCAGGAATATACCATCCGCCATCGCCGCCTTCGAGGTTGTCGCAAAAGTTCAAGTTACTGTGCTGTCATTCGGTGAGTAGGCCTGCTCAGTCACCTGAGCAGGCCCCTCCTCAGAACCGGACTTGCGGAACTACCGCATCCGGCTCC
>JAQFVO010000095.1 GCA_027942505.1 Endozoicomonas sp.
CTGCCGACGCAGACACCACAACTGAAGGCATTGCCGAGGCAGGCACCACAACTGAAGGCGTTGACGAGTCTGGCAGCACAACTGAGGTCGTTGGCGCCTCTGGCAGCACAACTGAAGTCGTTGCCGCCTCTGGCTGGACAACTGAAGTCGTCGCCGGCTCTGGCAGCACAATTGAAGTCGTTGCCGGCTCTGGCAGCACAATTGAAGCCGTTGCCGGCTCTGGCAGCACAATTGAAGTCGTCGCCGGCTCTGGCAGCACAATTGAAGTCGTTGCCGGCTCTGGCAGCACAACTGGAGGAGTTGTCGGTTCTGGCAACGCTGGCGAACAGCGATGACGGCCAGGTCGAATGTCCGAGCTATTGACAAGCGCCCGCAGATCAATAAGTCCACAACCATCCACGAACATCTTGTCGTTCACAGTGGTGTTGCAGGCAATCCTTCCTCCAACCCTGACCAGAGTGTTATCAATTGTTCCCACACCAATACCGGCCTTAGCTGAGCTGTCATTGACTCGCAACTGGCTGCCGGTCACAGTCGTATTGGTCACCCCACTGAATCGCTTTGCGTAGCCAGCACCAAACCCTCCATGGGCGTCCTTCCCCTGTGTACCAAGGGTGCAGTTATCACCCAGCACACCGTCAACAACACTCTTCTCGTCCAGTCGACCAGCACCGATGCCCACTTCCGCTCCCTGGCCATACGTCTGCACAGAGCAACCGCGCGCCAGGGGGGACTCTATCCTGGTTTTATCAGTCGCAAGGGCTGCGCCCAAGGCTGCGTGGGATCCATCGCCATAGGTAACGATGGTGACATCGTTTGCCTCCAGCCCCCTCAGGCTGGCATGCCTGGCAATACCTGCCCCAAGTCCGGCTTCCGTATTCCGGTCAGCGTTACTGGTCATTTTGAAGTGCCTTGCCCGAACCCCGTCAACACGAACTTCAACACGACCACCATCCATCCTCCCGACGGCACCACCGAGGGTGGATTCGGAAGCATTGGCAACAATGCCACCACCAATAATTTGTATATTGTTTAATCGGCTCCCAGACTCAGCTTGACCTGCTCCGATACCGATATTTGAGGGTTTTCCGGCAGACCGAACAGAACAGTCCTCCAGATCAAGGTCAGCCAGTGTGCCGCGCACCATATGCCCAACCCCAACACCAGCGTTGGTATGGCTGCCGTAATTGAGCACCTTACAGCGACGCACAGCAAGACTCTCGATGCGCCCACCCCTCAGGCTACCGGCGGCAATGCCTGTATTGGTTCCCTTGCCTGAGGCGGCAATTAGACTATCCTCAACCAGAATATTATTTAAACTACCATTGTTGCTTATATTACAAGCGACAATTGCCGTATTGTCATTATCAACAGCAGAGACAACCGAGGCTTTTTGCACCAGCAAATTGCTGACAAAGCCTCCACGCACCTCGGCGAACAGGCAGGTCGTTAAATTGGTCACGGATTGGCAACCGCCGTCATACTGTCCTGAAAACCCACGAGCATGATCAGCAATTGGTTTGAGTCCGTTGGCATCAATATTGCCCGTTTGCCGATAGCGGCCGGACAGAGGAAAAGAGGGATCATTGCCTATTTTGGCCAGTGTCTGAGCATCAGGCACTTCGATGACAGATCCTGCGGCCACAGGCATGAACGCGGTCAGTGGAACAAGAGAACAGACACAGCGCAGCGCCTGAAGATACCGCCCGGCAGGTACAAACGCTTCGGTCAGACCCAATGTCAGCTCTTTCAGGCTTTGCCAGCTCGGTGCCCTGAGGCCGATAGCACAGTCCGCCTCATCACCAGCCAGGGCATAAGACGGCGATAGCGAACCCAAAAAAGCCTTAAGCGTGTCAGCGACACCGACGGAGTACCCAAACCATGAAGCGTCTACTGCCGGCTGAGACACAACCTCTGACGGCACCACCAGCGGCTGCCGGATAGAGACAACACTGTCTTGCATAACTGGACGACCAAGGACAATAGGGTAAAAAACCAACATCAATTTATAGCCTTTTTCGCCAGATTCACCACAATATACGTCACTGTATTTATTGGCTGGTTATCAGGGTACATGGTAACCCATGGGCATTTGCTGGTCGTACTGCAACCAGACTTTATTCAACCAGCTTTCGGAGCCAAGCCAGTCCAGAACCCAGTGCAACCCCTGTCCCATATTTTCCTGATTCCATGCCAAAAGACAATCGTCGTTAAAATGCAAATCCGGAACCTCTTTTCGTACCAGTAACCCTTCAGCAATATAAGGCCGGGCAAAATGGCTGGGGAGAATGGTGGCACCAAGCCCCCTGAGCAGACAGCCAATGGCCGCCCGAAAGCTTGGCACCATCAATACCTGTTGACCTTCAAGCAACAGGTTGTAACCGTGGCGGAAGAATCGTGAAGTGTCTTGAATACAGATTGAGCGGTGCGGCTTTAGTTCATCCATAGAGAGCGGCTCTGGCAGGCTGGCCAGGGGATGGTCAGGGGCAACCACAAAGTCCCAGGTCATACGTCCCATAGAGCGCCAGGCAAAACGGTCCTGGTTAACGATGGCTTCGGGAATCTCTTTTGGTGCGCCAATAACCAACTGGCAACGACCGTGGAAAAGAGCATCCCAGGAGCCGTTATAGACCTCAGAGTTGATCACCAGTTCAGTTTCAGGACGGACCGCCTGGAGATCGTGGATCAGGTCATAAATTTTGCCCTGGTTCACCACATTGTCCAGGGCAATGCGCAGCTCATGCTCCCAGCCAGTTGCCATTTGTCGTGTACTGATTTCCAGCTCTTCAAGAGCCATGAGCAGCTTGTCGGTATGCTCAATAAAATGCTCTCCGGCGGGCGTCAGTCCAACCCGCTTACTATCGCGCAAAAACAGCTGTACACCCAGACGGTCTTCCAGCTTCCGGACGGTATAACTGATAGCCGACGGCACTTTATGCAGATGTCTGGCGGCAGCCGTAAAGTTACGAAAGTGGGCAACGGCCCGGACAATCTGAAGTGTTTCCGTGGGAATCATGATGGCGGCAGGCTATGTCGACAGGAGAAGCAATCATACCCTGATCAGAGGTGAATACCTGCTATTTTTTGCGCTTTTGCCGGTAAGTTTTGCCGATGATGCGTGCTGCCATGAAGTGGTGCTCGAATATCCCCTTAGCCGTCATGCTTGCGAAGGCGGGGGTCGATCTTGTAGTGGCAGTAGGACATCCATAAATTTTTCAACTAGAGAATTGTGCGAGGCTTGACGTCGACTTTGCTCATCGCAATGGAACAATTTATTAAGTCTCGGGTCAAAACTACCAGTACGGCCTGATAAATGGCATATCCATGCACGTTGGGAGTTGCAGTAATAACACCAATCAGTGTTCTATCTGTTTAGAGAGCACCGAGGGTGAGGTCGGTCGGTTTGACGAACGAGAAGTGGTCATGAGTGCCTGCCAACCCATACCGCACCACTACCACCTGGACTGTGCGACGAAATGGCTGTCAAGGTTCGAACACGGCATGCACAGATGCTCACTGTGCAATCAACAACCGCTGCCCCTGCTCCGACTCGAAGGTGCGCGGCTTAACGAACAGTCACCATTTTGTGAGCACCTTGCCCTGCACGTCTGCCGAAACGGAGACCTGGAAAAACTTCGAAAGCTTATTGAACTCGATCCCGCCATCGCCCGGCAGGATTTTCGCCTGGCAAAAACTGCGGGCAATACCCGGCTTGAGTGGATCGCTGCCGAAATGGGCCATGCCAAATGCTTGCAGGCGCTGATCGACTCAGGAGCCAAACGCCTTGATAAAGCATTGAAAATCAGTGCCGACCGTGGCCATACGCAGTGCCTGAAATTACTGATCAACAACGGGGCTGATCTTGATGCTGCCCTACACATTGCTGCCAGAGAGGCGAGTACCAAGGCAGTCGACTGCCTGACCAGTTACGGCGCCGACCTCACTGCTGCCACAGTTATCGCCGCTCAGTACCGTGATAATCAGCGCGTAAATTTCCTGAATGACTGCGGCGCCGACCTTGAACGTGCGTTGTTCGTGGCGGCCCGAAAAGGCTGTACTCCAGCCGTGTCCTGTCTGGTCAGATGTGGAGCCGACGCATGCCTGGCTGCTGTGATGGCCGCCAAAGAGAAAGATGACCGGTGCCTGGCGATTATCGTCAAATCCCAGGCCGACGTTAATGCCTTCACGTACAAGGCCCTCACGTTGGGCAACTTTGACTGCCTGCCGTTTTTGCTCAAACACGGGGCAAATCTTGATTCATTGCTCTACACGGCAGCCTGCCTGGACGACCTTGTGCTCATCCCTGATCTGATCAGGCTTGGCGCCAGTCCCAGCGCTGCTCTGTCAATAGCAGCCAAAAACGGTAGCGTTGCCGCAACCAGGAGAATGCTCGAATACAGCCCCGATAGTTTCAATAGTGCCCTGGCAGCTGCCGCCAATGCGGGCCGGATCAACATCATGAACATGTTACTCGACGCCGGTGCCATTGCTACACCAACCGCTCTGTACAACGCCGCAGCCGCTGGGCATGACGACTGTATAAAGCTTCTGATCAAGGACGGAGTAAAGCCGGAAAGAGCATTGCACATCGCCTGTGACTGCGGTGACGTCAGGATCCGAAAACGTCTGATTGATCATGGCGCAGATCCCAGTGATGCGCTCTATATGGCCGTTATGTTAGACAAGCCTGACTGCATACAGTTACTGATCAAGGAGGGTGCCAACCCCGATGCAGCACTGGAAATTGCAGCCCGTCGGGGCCACACCCGTTGTTTCCACCTTCTGAGGGAGCATGGCGCCCAACTCAACAAGGCACTGACCATCGCAGCCGGCCATGGTCACCGCGAGAGCCTGAGATTTTTGCTGGATAATGGTGCAGACCTCAATGCGGCCCTGCGATCAGCGGCGCGCAACGGTGACAGAGAAGAGTTAAAAGCCTTGCTGGACGATGGCACCGATGATGGGAAAAACACCCTGAAGCTGTTATCACAATATGGTCATATCGACCTGAAAGCGCTGGTTGACAACGAGACCAGCAAGCTACATACCGCCATGTGCATTGCGGCCGAGAGCGGGCACCAGCGATGTCTGGATTATCTGAAAGCCAATAACATTAACCCCAGCGTTGTTCTGTACACAGCAGCCCAGGATGGTCACCACGTTAGTGGTCAAACATTGATCGAATGTGGTGCAAACCCCAACTGGGCTCTCAACATAGCCGCCAAAAAAGGGCAAGTCCAGTGCCTGCAATATCTGATTGATTTCGGCGCTAGCCTTAACGCCACCCTGAGTATGGCGGTCAGCCAAGGCGAAGCCAGGCAGCTGAAATTTTTGATCGACAACGGTGCTGACAATATCAACGATGCTGCCCTGTCCGCCGCATCCATCGGCGCCGGCCAGTGCCTGTTGATTCTGATCAATAACGGGGCCGACAACCTCAATGACGCGTTATACGCCAGTGCTACCAACGACCATCACCAGTGCTCACAGCTTTTGCTGGACTGCGGGGCTGATGCCAACGCCGTCCTGCGTAAGGCAGCTCAACAAGGTCATGTGGCCTGTTTGCAATACCTGGTCAACAATGGTGCAGACAAAATGGAGACAGCCCTGCACTGTGCCGCCGTAAGCAATCAACCCAAATGCCTGGAGTTCCTGCTGGATCAGGGGACGAGCAATCTCAACACCGCCCTGCTTATCGCTGCCAAACACGGCTCTGTGGACTGCCTGCAGATCTTGCTGGCGCGAGGGGCTGATGCACTGGATGCCGCCCTGAACAAAGCGGCGGAAAATGATCATGCTGACTGCCTGGGTATATTGATAGCCGCTGGGGCACGGGGGTTCGATCATGCTTTACTGGGCAGTGCCATAAGTGGTCACAGCGAATGCCTGAAGGTACTACTGGTTCATAGTCGTATAAATACCATCAATACTGCCCTCTGTATTGTCGCCGGCCTGAACGAGACGGACAACAAATCACAGTGCCTGAAACAACTGTACAATTGCAACGCCAGTCCCGATGGAGCTCTTCGCATTGCAGTCCAGCACGGCGACCGGGCGTGCATGGCGTTCCTGATCGACCAAGGGGCAGACCCCGAGACGGCCCTGGCCTTTGCTGCCCGTGAGGGCCATAGTGATAGCGTTGAATACCTGCTCGAACGAGGGACAAAAGAGTGCACTGCTGCCTTGCAAATCGCCACTGAACATGAACAAAGCGAATGTCAGAGGATTCTGATGCAGCACAGCCTGCACCCACAGGCTACAACAAAAGAATAGAAAAAGAGTAGGACACCCTTAAATTTCTCAATTAGAAAAGTGGGTGTCCTTTTTGTTTAGCAGGGGGGAGGATCTGAAACCTGAAGTTTTGCACATGTGCAAAATTTCGGGTGGTCTTAATCCTCTTAAAAGAATGAATAGAACACCCATAAATTTCTCAATTAGAAAAATGGGTATCCTATTTACCCCGCTCTTTTTTCCACCGGATTTGGCAAGGTTTGAGGCGGTCAATCCTGCGACGAGACAACCCTTCGAAAAAATAGGACGTCCATAAATATTTTGATTAAGAAAATGGGTGTCCTTCATCTCATCTCGTTATTCAAGCTCACTTTTCTTGGCTTCTTTCAATTTTCTTATAGAAGCGCTAGCTTGCTTGGCAGCAATTTTTGCTTGTTCTTTATCACCGGTATTCCTGAGAACTTTTTGGTAAGCCTTCTGGTAAGCCTTCCATTCATCGGATTGAAGGTAAGCCTTGCGAGCAGCCTTCCGTTTCTCAGACTGTTCGTAAGCCTTGCGAGCAGCAATCCCTTTATTGGACTGTTCGTAAGCCTTGCGGGTAGCAATCCCTTTATCAGATTGACGGTAAGCCTTGCGAGCAGCCCGCCGGTTATCGGACTGTTCGTAAGCCTTGCTGACAGCGATCCCTTTATCGGATTGACGGTAAGCCTTGCGGGCAGCAATTCCTTTATCGGACTTATCGTACGCCTTGCGGGCAGCAATTCCTTTATCGGACTGTTCGTAAGCCTTGCTCGCAGCCTTCCCTTTAACAGATTGACGGTAAGCCTTGCGGGAAGCTCTCCCTTTACAGGACTGTTCGTAAGCCTTCCGAGAAGCCAGCCGTTTCTCGGACTGTTTGTAAGCCTTTTGGGAGGGGTTAGAGATTTTCTGGATTGATCGCCCCACACCTGAAGAACCATTTTCGGCAGTGTCTTGTAATGTTGACTCAAGTGGAAAATGATTAGCATTAATAGAGTGTGACTGTGAATTCGCCTTAACAGCCATACTCCAAACGTGATCGATTCTTAATCCTGATTGACTGGTATAAAGAATATTTTCGTCACTTTGTTGTGCCTTGGTTTTATTGGACAAGCCTGATAACTTGCTTTGCCCAGGCGCTTGATGACAAAGAGCCCTGACCAGCACTTTAGGAAAACGATGATCGCTGAATGGGTTATGGAGGCTTTCACCATATGGATTCAGGATATTTAAATAGTTGCCTGGTGCAGTTTGTTGAACTTTCAGCCCAAATACTACGCCTGTGCGCTGCAGACAGCCATTCAAAACTGAACCGCTGTCTGATATAGCGGACCCATACGCTTTCTGGGCGTCCGGATTCAAAGAGCGTGAGTTACAATCTGGAACAGCCATCGAATAATTTAATAATCGGGTCGCAGCTGTGACCACACCTTTTTATAAAAGTTCATCCCTTCAGAATTTACTTATTCATGTCAAGCACGCATAACGACTTGCTATGGCTATTACCATGTTTTCGCGTAAAGCCTCGCCTGCGCGGCCCGGCCCAGTCAGGCGGGGATACAAGCGACCAGCCGGGGGCGCCTAGCCGGAATGCCGTACCACCGATAGGACTGGGGGTGAGATGGATTGCGTAACCAATGGTTATTATTCGTTGTATGTTTACAGAGCAGATGGTACTTTGTAAGAATGAAACTAAAACGCGCCTACAAAGAACGATTCTACCCAACGCCTGAACAGGAAATACTTCTTGCTCAGTCTTTTGGTTGCACCCGTTTTGTCTATAACAACACCCTCCGTTATCGCACTGATGCCTACTACAAAGATGGAAAATCCATCCCCCACTCTGAGGCAGAAAAACGTCTTGTGTCGCTCAAAAAAGAGTTCCCTTTTCTTGCCGATGTTTCCAGCGTAATCCTGCAACAAACACTCAGGGATCAGCAAGAAGCCTTCAAGAACTTCTGGGCTGGCAGGGCCAAATACCCTAAATT
>JAQFVO010000243.1 GCA_027942505.1 Endozoicomonas sp.
GAGACAAAGCTGCCGGCTTCAATACGTTTGATGCCGGTTAGTGACAGGTAGTCGATCAGTTGGGCGCGCAGGTGGGGTGGTAGTGTCCGGGGGAGATTTTGTAAACCGTCCCGGGCGGCCAGTTCCACGATCGTTACGGATTGTGGCCTTGTACTTGGATCTGTGTCAGGCATCATTGAGCATATTCCCGGCGATTCTTATCATGGCATCCTCTTGCTATGAATACGACTACTGTCTTCGGCTTTGTGGTTTATCAATTCTCGCGGAATACTCCATCCATAGCTCGAAGAGCTTGGGTGGAGATGGATAGCGACCAGTCCGATAGGACTGGAAAAAACTTGAATCCTTACACAGAAAATAATATGTTTGTAAGCATGACTAAACGTGCTTACAAATACAGATTCTACCCGACATTTGAGCAAGAGAAACTTCTTGCCCAGACTTTCGGCTGTGTGCGTTTTGTTTACAACCAGATCCTTCGCTGGCGTACTGATGAGTACTACAAGAACGCCAACAGCGTTAATTACAATGCCGCCTCAAAGCAGCTCACTGAGCTAAAAAAGAACCCTGAGTTTCAGTGGTTGAATGATGTGTCATCTGTACCTATCCAGCAATCGTTACGCCACCAACAAACGGCCTTCAAAAACTTCTGGGAAGGCAGGACAAAGTACCCGACTTTCAAAAAGAAACATGCAAAGCAAAGTGCTACTTTTGCGGCTTCTGCTTTCAGTATGAAAAACGGCCAGTTGTTCATCGCCAAAAGTAAAGAACCGCTGAATATCCGCTGGAGTCGGCCACTGGCTTCTGAGCCTTCCAGTATCACCATCAGCAAAGATCGGGCAGGCCGGTACTTTGTTTCCATGCTCTGCGAATTTGAATCAAAACCAATGCCTGTTTCCAACAAGACAGTAGGCATTGATTTAGGTTTAACCGATCTGTTCATCACATCGGACGGTAAAAAATCCGGCAATCCCCGTCACACCCGACGCTATGAGCAAAAGCTCGCCTATCTTCAGCGTCAACTGGCGAAAAAGCAGAAAGGCAGTAACAACCGAGCCAAAGCAAGGCTAAAGGTTGCCCGTGTCCATGCCAAAATAGCCGACTGCCGGATGGATGCTACCCACAAAGCATCCCGTACACTCATTAACGAGAACCAAGTTGT
>JAQFVO010000109.1 GCA_027942505.1 Endozoicomonas sp.
CTTTTTTCCGGGTGTTTAGTGGACTGTCGACGTCTGTTGCCACGGCACGGTTCATATCACCGAGGCAGCCGTGATAGTCCGCCAGAGAGTCCAGCCATTGCGCCTCCAAATCATCCGCATTGGGCCGTGCCCCATCAATGCCCAGCTCGGCCAGCTCCCGGAGCAGCCCTTCAACCACGGCTTTTCCGTGTCCTGGAAGGGTGATTGTCAGCTTACGTTCAAAGGTCAGGGCACCGGAAAGATTGGGAGGATAAAACAGAATACTGCCTTCCTCACATGCTGTCGGTTTCAGTTCAACCCTTTGTACCAGTGGGGCGGGGACGTTGGCAGCTTCAAACCGCTGCCGATCAAAATGAGGGGTGCTTTGGCCTGTCAGTTTGGCAAAGCCGTGGCTGAATTTGGACCTTTGTATCATAGCTTCAGCCTCTTCGCCCATCCTTGAATTGACTCGTGCAGGAAAAAGAGGGGTGGGCAGCGGTGTTTCAATTTGTGGCAGTTCAATTAACAGCTGGTCGTTGAGTGATGATGCCTCGCACTTTTTCACTATTTCCCGCAAAGTCTTCTCGGTCTGACGAATGGTAGCCTGATCATCGGGGTGCCATCTACCTATATCTTGAGCTAACTGATCGGCCATGCCCTTACACTCACTGGCCATGCAGGCCAGGTCACTATGCCAGTCGCGTTGACTGGCGTTCAGGCGGTTGATAACTCCAACCTTGTGAGCCAGGTCGACCAATCCTCGCTCCAGGGCCAGGTTATCAGCCAGTTGGTTGCCGGCTGACTGGGACAACCTGAGAGACATTTGGGTTATTGGTTCGCCATTGGCATCCAGTAACTGGGTCATACAGATCTGCCCGCCATCGATATCCTTGCCCTTGACCGGCAGCCAACCGCCGCGAATACCGGCCGCCTCTATCGCCTTGTACTGGGCCATGGAGACTCGCTCATCGCCCTCCTGGCTTTGTGGCAACCGGGTGGTCAGCCAGGCAATGCGATCATGAATGGTCTGTCGTAGCCAGCTGCGGTCACCGGCCAGAAAACCGCTCTGTTCGATCAGCTGGTCCAGTGCTTGCCAGTCAACCTGGCCGAGAATTTTTTGCAGGGTCTGGCCGAGAAAGTCGTCGTCCAATTGCGCCAGAATGTCAACACACGGGTTCTCGACCGGGAAAGAGTTCATCACCGGAGCGCGGGGATCACGCAGTTTTTTCAATAGCACGGGCATGGAGGAAAAATCATCCGTCCCGGGGACAGATTCTGCTTCGTCGCGGGGCAGGTAGCGTGTAGCCAGCCCGGCATGGTCCCAGTGGCGCATCACCGGCTCACCCTGGGGAGTGAGCTCAATGCCCTCCCAGGCGCTGTTGACCATACTCTCATTACCCACAATGACATTCACCAGCATCAGTCTGGCCCACTGCTCTGAACTGAGGGATTGCAGCGTCTCCTGCCTACCCCTGAGATTGCCCGACCATTCACCGGGAACATGGCTGACAACGTAAAAGTGACCCTGTTCCTGATGGACAAAGCTCTCAGGTACAGTGATGCCCAGCAGTCGGGCGAGGTTGCCCATAAGTGCCTGGTTGCGGGCACTTAGTTCACAGCTCGCCTGTTTGATGGAATAACACTGTTGGGTAACGGGGTCGTTGTACAGCCCAGTTGTAAGTAAGTCCAGTTTGGCCATAGAGAAGGACAATTCCGGTGGTTCTGCCAGATGTTTGGTGCAAGGCGAAATTAGCTGCTGTATAAAAGGGGACTGCTTACCTACGCCAGAGAGCTGATACCATAGTGGTGAAGGATGGTGCTCCCACTGTTTCTTTGTGTTCTCACACGCGCTAGCGGTATCGATACTGAAGAATTGATCTGCTGTGCTACCATCGCACAACTCTATTGGACTCCAGAGGTCACCTTGTCCGGCAATCACCTTGCAGACCTCTGTGGCCAACGAGCGCCAGTTTTCCCGATGACCCTCCTGACAGGCAGCGAAACACTCCAGCCTGTCCATGAAAAAGCGGGGTCTTACCCGCATGACATCGAGCGTATCCGCATCATGGAGCAGACTGCGAAGGGTCTGTATCGCCTCTGGCAGATGCCGGCAGGCATCCGGATTATCCTTGTTGCGGATGGCTTCACCACACTGCCAGGCCAGGGACTGCTCTACACCACAGTTGCGCAGGTGTTCACTCAGGTTGTCAGCACTGGCTTGTTCCCACTCTGGTTTATCTACCCCATCGCCCTCACGGCCAGAGTCATGAAACAGACAGGCTTTGATCAGCAGTGGTACCATGTCGTCCGGGAATACCAGCGCCCGGGGGTCGTGCTGCTGTTTACGCAGCTGCAGTATGGTTAACGCCCAGGTCGCCGTCCGGCAGCTGTGCTGAAGACCATGAACAGGTCGGGCAATGGACTGAGAATCAGATGAGTTAAGGTAACTTTGCAGCAGGATAGTTTTCACTGCCTCGCTGGATTTGATCAACGATTTATCAATTGCCGGCAAATTGTACGATACCGTTTCGGCTTTATCGCTTGTCGGA
>JAQFVO010000120.1 GCA_027942505.1 Endozoicomonas sp.
TGCCAACCCGTAGCACCGCCTTATTTTTATGCTGAGAAAGTTGGCGATTTTGTCTGTCCTTCGTCTCTGACGACAACCGCCACACCGTCAGCGGCAACTGCCAATACATCGTCACTGGCAACTACTAGTTCAGCGTCGTATGCACTGACAACTCCCGTGCTGCCCATTGAGACAAATGCCACCAGCGTGGTATCGGTGAACATAACCAATCACACCATGCCCACACTAATGCCAGTTGCTTCACCAGTGCCGTTGGTGCTGTCGGCTCCGATAGCTGCCACGAGTGCGGGGGCAATAGCAGGTAGTATCGCTGCGGGAGTTGTTGTGCTTGGTCTGGCCGCCGGGGCAGGTTATGTTCTTTACCGTCGCTATTACCCTCAAACAGAGCCAGAGGTAGCAGTGCCTTTAAGGGATTTTGATGAACTTTGACGGCAAAGATTAAGCCTCCGTTTGCTCTGGGTGGAGGATTCTTTGGCGCCCACATCAAAAATAGAAAAACGGAATAAGAAATTTTTTAATACTTCTTTAAATTACAACCTTAAGTAGTAAGCCTGTCTAGCCTGTCGGTCTTGATTCGCTTTCATGAACTCCCGTTGTCCTGAGGCAGCAGTGTTAGTGAAGTCTGGCAATATGGCAGCATATATTTGGTCGATGAAAGGATGTCAGTTGTGAAAGAAACAGCGAAGGAGAAAATCAGAATAATTTTTAAACATATTTGAGGATTTGGTTATGATTCAGCAATCAACGGCACCTGTGGCCTGCGCCCGGAGGCCCGGCCCATGTCAGTCTTTATCCCAAAACTCCAGGGCCAGCTTATCAGCTGGTGTCACCTCGTTTATTAATTCACTCCATCCCGGTTATGCGTCGAGTTCCATACAAACAGAGCTTCCGACGATCTGTGCCGATTCTTCGGATAAAGGCGGTCACTGTGCGTTAGAGCGTACCGAGCTGGCAGCCAGATTTGTCTCTGCTTATGCCGGTCTGCCTGTCGATGTTGTTACCTGCATCGGGGTCGGGACAAACTGCATCGCATTTGGCCGCTGGGTCGTGAGTAATCTCGCAGCGCTGTTTACAGGGAAGGCCGTGAGTGACGATGAGGGTAATGCCCGGGTCCGAAAAAAACAGCAGCACAGAACAACCTGTCACCAGTTGCCCAAAACGGCTATTGGGCTTGGCGCCGTTTCCTGCCTGGGGATGGTTGGTGCTGCTTCTGATCACAAGCACTGGATCGACGTGAACGATAGTAGCGTGCTGGGCAAAATCGGTCACAATCCTGCCTATCCGCTCGATGGTCATTATCGCCAGGGTGTTGATATCGATGCCAGTAGCTTGTCCAAACCGATTGGCAACGAAACCCACCCGTTTGTTGGTGAGTATGACGGCCGTTGCCACTCTGTTGATAAACTCGGGCACTGCTTTGTCCAGAAACTTGATGGTAATGGACGGATTGACAATGTGCGTTTTACCCGGGCTCACATTGTTTCCAATAAGAAGGCTGGTGTGGTTGCCTGTGAGCTTTCTGGCCATGGTGCTTTGGGCCATATTGAGGTTGAACACAGCTTTGTTGGTACTTACGGTAGAAAAACGCCAGCAGGCATTGGGGCAGGTTCTACCAGTAGAAACACGCTCATCGAGGGCTTTAGTACGCTTAACTGCACCACAATAACCAGAGGAAGAAACTCGGATGCCGGTGGCGTGGCAGGCGTCGCTTATGGAACCATTGACAATACCAGGCTGAAAAATGCCTGGGTTGAGACGCTCGATGAAAACTCTGATGCCGGCGGTGGTGCCGGTTTGGTTCGTGGATTGATAAATAACACCATGATGATTAATGGCAACGTTATCACCCACCGGGAACACGCCTATGCTGGCGGTGGGGCTGGCCAGGCAGCAGTCGGAGCTGTTATCAATAACACGGTGCTGGCATCGACTGGTTTGATGACTGAGGGGGATTCGTCCAGTGTTGGAGGTGGCGCCGGGTTCGTCGGGGGCGCAACCGTTGATAACACCCTGATTGTCCGATCCAGGTTTCGAACCCGCGGTTCTCATGCCGGTGCTGGTGGTGGTGGGGGCAGTGTTGCCGGCACCGTAATCAGTACGACTATGGTTGATGGTGAGGTTGAAACCTTGGGCCGTAGTGCCGGGGCAGCTGTTGGTGCAGGACATCTAGATTCCCATGGAAGGCTTTATCATACTACTGGACGGGGGGTGGTGATCAGGACTTCAGGAGAGTTTGCGCCGGGGGCAGTGGGTGCCGGGGATGCAGAGGGTGTTGTCGAGGGAGTGGTGTGTTTTGAGAGCCATGTTAACACCTCGAATGAGAATGCCGATGCCGGTTTTGGGGCAGGCTGGCTCTCTGGTAGCATTGTTAACGTCGTTGCCAGTTCGTGCAACGCTTACGCCTCTGGGTACGAAAGCAATGTTGGATTCGGGAGTGGTCACATTACGGCATGGGGGAACTCTCGTAATCTCACCGTCCTGAACAGCAGTGTAGAGGCCACAGGTGAGGGGGCGCGCCAGTGTATCGGAGGGGGCGGTCTGGTTCTCGTTTGTGACTCTTCAGTGGGAAATAAAAATGAGTCAATACCTGGATGTAACGATCAAATGCACGACGACTGCCGGCTTATAGCGAAAGATGCCTGCAAGTTTGCTGATCGTCGAGTACTGACGGAAAATTGCCAACCTGTAGCACCACCTTATTTTGATGCTGAGAAAGGTAGCAATTTTGTCTGTCCTGCTTTGCCAAATTCCACTGCGGGAGCCACTACTACCTTTTCGCCAACTACTGGTGCACCGTCCTCCCTGACTATGGATGCATCCTCCTCGACAACAGCGGGTACATCGTCACCGGCAACAACCGATGCATCCTCTTCGACAACAGCCGGTACATCGTCTTCGGCAACAAAGAGTGTATCGTCTCAGGCAACTACTCGTTCATCGTCGTATACACTGACAACGCCCGTGCTGCCCATTGAGACAAATGCGACCAGTGCGGTATCGGTGAACATGACCAATCACACCACGCCCGCACTAATGCCAGTTGTTTCACCAGTGCCGTTGGTGCTGTCGGCTCCGATAGCTGCCACGAGTACGGGGGCAATAGTAGGTGGTATCGCTGCGGGAGTCGCTGTGCTTGGTTTGGCTGGGGCAGGTTATGTCCTTTACCGTCACTATCACCCTCAAAG
>JAQFVO010000144.1 GCA_027942505.1 Endozoicomonas sp.
GCTGTGAAGCCTAGAAATTAAGGGTTTTTAATAAAGAGCGGGAATTGCTGGCTGTTGAGCGAGATGACTTTGAAGCCTTAAAAGATTCCGGCAAAGCCCATGAATTGATTACAGATAAGCTCATGGGGCTTTCCAAGCGTTCAAACCTCGCAGAAATTGCCAAGGCTATGGCCATGCTGGATGATAAAGAAACGCTTGGCTTTTTTAATAATCACTCTATCTGTCTCAAGTCACTAGAACACCAGAGAACGGCTGAAGAGCAAGAGAGCTCCAAGAGGTGCAGCTTGCTTGGCCCCATTTACAGTGATGAAAACTGGGACTTACTGGAAGCATCTTTAGCTCCAATACTTCAGGAACGGTTGAGCAGCAAGACTGATTTTGCTCAGGAACAACTGATCTGGATAGCACCATCTGATCCATACTGGGGTAAGAGTTATAAATTACAGGCAGCACTGAGTAGGCTATTAACTGCAGGCTCTACTAAAAAGAAAAAGCTATATGACCCGAGAGTGTACGTTCCCGTCAGTGGCGTAGATGACCAGACCTCAATCTTGCAGTGGGATCGCGAACTTAAGGATTACACTAAACATGTCAGTGGTCTTCTAGAAGGCTTTATGGATGGAAATGTCGAGGTAATTCTTTTGGAAGGAGAGCTGGTCGTAGTTCTCTATCACGTATCTTACCCGGAATCGCTTCCGGTGAGTTTACCAATCGGCTTCATATCCACAGATAAGAATGTGGTTAAAAGTGTTGGTAAAATTATCAAGGAGTACCTGTCTGGTCAGTCGGCATTTGATAAGCCGCATGACTGCGGATCTTTGAAAGAGCTGTCCTCAAACAAATCAAGAAAGTGAGCTTCAGCTTCTTTCTAGTGCAGCCAAGCTGCTGATACCCGTACCATTCGTGCTGAGCTTGCCGAAGTGCGGTGGCACCATCCATTGACTCCGCCCAGGATGAAGGAGGTGTACGGGTATTAACGCTCTTATGCACTAGTAATGTTTCAGACTACTGGCTGATATCGGTTAAGTGGAGATACCAGCCATCTTTTCTTACTGTTTACTGTATACAGCAGAGATCGCAGTCATATCCCCCCCTGTGCCAGCTATAGTTGCCGCCTCTCCTGAATTTAAAAACCTAAACAGGGGGCGGCCAGTGAGTGATCAATGGCCCGCTATTCGGAAGACTTCAAAGAGTCCATCATTCTGAGATGAGGCCACCCAGTAATATGACGATTTCTCAGCTGGTACGTGATACTGATATCTCTGATGTGACCCCGTACACTTGGCGAAAGAAAGCTTTACCACAAGGAACACCTATGCCAGGCAACGGAAAAAATCCAGATCAGTGGACACCTGAAAACCAGTTGGCCATCATCATTGAAACAGCGGCATTGAACGAAGCATAAATGGCTGAGCGCTGCCGCAACAAAGGCCTCTTTGCTGAACAAAGACACCAGTGAAAAGCAGCCTTTATTAGTGTTAGAAAGATGGCCATCCAAGCTACTCCCAAAAAACATTGAGCACTGCCAAACGTCGCCGGGCCAACCAAGGTATTCGAGCACCGTCCGTTTCGGTGGAAGTTCACCTCTCCCAGGGTCTGCCCGGCCTGAATATTGTCGGCTTGCCCGAGGCTGCAGTGCGCGAGAGTAAAGATCGGGTGAGAATGAATCTGCCGAGCATGCCTCACAAATGATTACCAAGGCTTGTCACGGTATAGCCGCTATGGAGAGAACGCTGTTCCTGCACTCAGACAATGGCAGTGCGATGAAAGGCGGCACCATGTTGTCGACTCTACAACGGTTTGGTGCGGTCAGCCTATTCGGCCGACCAGGGTACGTCATGACAACACGTTTGCTGAAGCCATCTTCAGAACGGGCCCGGTTACCTATCCAAGCCATTTGCAGGTGTTGAGGCTGCTCGGAACTGGCCTCATGGCTTTGCGCGATGATACAACGAAGATCACCGGTACAGCGAACTTAAATTACTCACGCCGGGCCAACGACATTGAGGGGAAACCAAAGCACTCATGGATAACCGGAAAAAGGCATATCAATTGGCTGAGCACCAACACCCGGAGCGTTGGGGTAAAAGGGCGGCCAGGAACTAGGATGAAGTCTGGCTGAATCAAGACTGGTCAATCGCTGGGCAGCTAAGTCAAGCTGTTGAGTTGAGGCGACAACTATGCTGGCACAGGGGGTCAAGGGGACTCTTCACCAAATAACGTCTTATAGTGCTGGTTGAAGTTATGCTCTCCGGAGGGCAGGTCTCGCCAATATCGCCAGTAGCTGACAATCTCACGAACTTTGGTCATATCAATATGACCTCCATCGACCATGAGCCTCATCAGGTCTAAAGTCTTCAGTGTTTTGATACCGAATATTTTTGCAACAGCCAGCATATCCTGATCATCAGTCACCACTGAAATGCCGAGAACATAGGCATAAGCAAGATAGCGGGCATCAACGGGAGATGGGCCGGGGGCTTCTGTAGAGATATGACTCCAGATATAGTCATACGCGGTCTCAATTTCTCTTTTCTGCTTTTTACCAACAGCCGGGTAGTGCTGCCGATTCTGACTGTACTCAGGTTCTTCCGCCCAGGAAAATTTGTTCTTTAGCCTTGGGCTCTTGCTGAGTTCTTCGTCCAGTTCCGGCAGTACATACAGGCAATATTCTTCATCTCCAAAAGTTTGAAAGAGGAGAGGATGAATGCTTTTGGCAAGTCGGAAATAACTGTTAGAGTCGACCAGCACTTTCGATTGGGGCATCAGGTCAACTCATGATGTAAAGCTTTTGCATCAACAAGGCCTATATCGAGCACTGTCTGAATAAAGCTCTCAGATTTGTCTGTTTCTTTGAGATAGCTGGAAACTACATCAAAGATTGGACTCTGGAAACCATCAGTGACCAACCTGAGGTAACTCTCAGGCTGTATTGGTGACTCTTTAATCAGTGCATTGATTAAGTCGGGGAACTGCTTGTTAAAGTTGGTTGTTGCACCATAAATTGATTTCAACTCGAACTCAGGAAGCTGATTGTATTTTGCATAAGCCTGAACCTGAAGATAAACAGCTGTAGGGGAAATCGTGTACTTCTCAGCCCAGCATTTAAGGGTATTGATCCGTCTTCCTGCTGATTTCACCCGGCCGATTTCGTTATAACATTGTTCAGCAAGTTGATCAGGGAATAGTAAGGCACCGGCAAATGCATCTGCAAAGTCTTCACCTTCATCCCCGCGTAACTCAGGTGCCAAAGCGTGTCCCAATTCATGGGCCATCCAGAACATGAAGTCATGTATATTGACGTCAAGGTTCAGATAGATCCACGTGGTCATGGACTCAGGCAGATAAACATGAGTGGCATTCTCATGACGATCCTTTTGGCCCCACATCACCGGAATTAAAACGGCCTGCAATTTGCGGAAATACCGAATAAGGTGATTAAAATCCAGTATGGTTGAGGGGGTGACATTGATTTCCTGACGAATTTTTTCAGATACCTGCTGAAGATAGCCATATTCATTCACCGGGTTTTTCAGGGCTGGTGGTTTTGCAAGGCTATCAAAAGGCAAATAGGGGACAAGTTCAGACAGGTAACGTCCCATACTGACAAATTTCTGAAAATCTTCTTCTTTTGTCTTGGTACCTTTTTTCTTTCTGAAAGCAACAACTGGGGCCTTATCATCTACTTGCGTGACCAGCTCATTGAATGGCAGCTCTAGTATCATTCCCAGTTTCAGAAGTTTATCCGGTCTTGGAAAAGTTACTTGTTTCAACCATTTAGATACAGCTTCCCGAGACACCTCCAGCTGCTCGCTGAGAGATGACTGATTGAAGCCTTTGTCACGCATTGCAGCTTCCAGAGCAGAAATGTTCAGTAATTTTTCCATAGGGCGCCAATTATTATTATGATGTCAACTTTTGTCAACTTTGAATTAAGTATCGACCAGTAAAAAGGTTATGGCAATCGGCAAATCAGACTTTGTCAGGCCCTCTTACCATGATGTTAGAAAGTTGAACATTATAGCGTTTTGGATCAAACCTCCTGCGCCAACATAGTTGTAGCCTCACCTGAATTTAAAAACCTAAACAAGGGGCGGCCAGTGGGTGATCAATAGCCCACCATTCAGAAGAGTTAAAAGAGTCCATCATTCTGAGATGATGCCACCCAGTAAAATGACGGTTTCTCAGCTGGTACGTGTTACTGGTATCTCTGATGTGACCCCGTACACTTGGCGAAAGAAAGCTTTACCTCAAGGAACATCTGTACCAAGCAACAGAAAAAATCCAGATCAGTGGACACCTGAAAACCAGTTGGCCATCATCATGAAAACGGCAGCATTGAACGAAGCATAAATAGCTCAGTTCTTTCGCAAGAAAGGCCTTTTTGCTGAACAAATACACCAGTGAAAAGCAGCCTTTATTAGTGGTAGAAAGTTCGCCAACCAGGTCACTCCTGACAAACATTGTCCACTGCCGAGCGTCACTGGCCCAACCAAAAAGAAGCACCCACTCAACAACCGCTTTACCCTCGCTAACTGTCAAAGCTCCAACACAGTCGCCAAGAACCTGCTATCTTTGCTCTTTTGCTGAACAATCGGTCAGAAACATGCCCTCATCACTGGCACAGGTTTTTACACGGGCCAACCAAGGTATTCGTGCACCGTCCGTTTCGGTGGAAGTTCATCTCTCTCAGGGTCTGCCCGGCCTGAATATTGTCGGCCTGCCCGAGGCCGCGGTGCGCGAGAGTAAAGATCGGGTAAGAAGCGCCCTGATCACCAGCGGCTATGACTTTCCCGACGGTCGCATCACTGTCAACCTGGCACCGGCTGACCTGCCTAAAGAGGGTGGGCGCTTTGATCTTGCTATTGCCCTGGGTATCCTGGTTGCCTCCGAACAGCTACCAGCGGCAACGTTACTCAACCGGGAGTTTTTAGGTGAGCTGGCGCTGTCAGGTCAGCTTCGTCCGGTCAGGGCGACGCTGCCGGCCGCGCAGGCTTGCCAGTGTGCTGACCGGGTGCTGGTCCTGCCGGTAGCAAACGCTCCCATGGCAGCCATGGTCAGCAACCTGACCGTCATCGGTGCCAGAGACCTGACCGAGGTTTGTGCCTGGCTGTGCGAGCGCACCCACATTGAACCCACTCAGCACCAGCCAGAGAGCAACCCAACGAATTATCCCGATCTGGCCGATGTGCATGGCCAGGAACAAGCCAAGCGGGCATTGCTGATTGCCGCGGCCGGCTCGCACCACCTGTTGCTGTTTGGCCCACCGGGCACCGGCAAGACCATGCTGGCCAGCCGCCTGCCCGGCCTGTTACCACCCCTGGATGAACCAGAAGCTCTTGAGGTGGCTGCCATTCACTCCCTGTCATCGCGTAGTGGGTCCGCCATCGGTCAGCGCCCTTTTCGCAACCCTCACCACTCCTCGTCATCGGTATCACTGGTCGGTGGTGGCAGCATTCCCCAACCTGGTGAGGTCTCCTTTGCCCATCACGGTGTGCTGTTTCTGGACGAAATGCCAGAGTTTACCCGCGCAGCCCTGGAGATGCTGCGCGAGCCACTGGAAAATGGCGAAGTGATGGTAACCCGCGCCAGGGGCCGGGAGTGCTTTCCCGCGCGCTTCCAACTGGTGGGCGCCATGAATCCCTGCCCTTGTGGCTATTTTGGCGACAGCCAGCGCAGCTGTCGCTGCTCGCCGGATCAAATCCGCCGTTATCGCCACAAACTCTCCGGACCGCTGCTTGATCGGATCGACCTGCAAGTTGAGGTGGCCTCACAGAACATCCGCACTATTATCGAGCCCCCTGCCCCGACGGGCGAGCAGATTTGTTCCACCAGCTATCGCCACCTGGTTATTCAGGCAAGACAAAAACAGTTGGCCAGGCAGGGCAAAATCAACAACCAGCTAACCTCGCAGGCACTGTTTCAGGCCTGCGACCTGAGTAGTCAGGAGAAGGCGTTGCTGACCAGTGCTTCAGAACAGCTGCAAATCTCCACCCGCGGTCTGCATCGACTCTTGCGGGTGGCCAGAACCATTGCCGATCTTGCCAACAGCGAGCGGGTATTACGACCTCACCTGGCCGAAGCGTTGCAGTACCGACAGCTGGACCGACAAGCCGGGCCATCGTGAAGTGAGCTGGAACCAGTGCAGGAAAGTTCCTCTTTTTGCCACGGAGACACAGAGGAAAAGATTTTTTTCTTTACTCCGTGCCTCTGTGGCAAATGTTCATTTGGCGGATTACATCGAAATGTGGACGTTATTTAAGGACAATTCAGTGATGGCATGGTCGAAAATAGCAAGCAACCGTCATCCTCGGGAAGGACGATGATCTATTGAAGTCCTCGACTTTAGAGTTTGGCATGTACAGCAGTTGGCCGAGTGATACTTCTCACTTTTAGCCCTGAAAAACAGCAAATCTTGATCGATTATCAAATTTTATAAAGTCTTGTCAGTGCGTAAGTCCTATCTCACTATTCTTGGCTTTAATCGATTTTTTTATTAAAGCGGTAGCTTGCCTACCAGCAATTTTTGCCTGTTCTTTATCACCGGTATTCTTGAAAACTTCTCGGAAAGCCTTCTGGTAAGCACTGTGATAAGCCCTCTGGTAAGCCCTCCCTTTATCTGATTCACGGTAAGCCTTGCGGGCAGCCTTGCGTTTCTCGGACTTTTCGTAAACCCTGCGGGCAGCCTTGCGTTTCTCGGACTTTTCGTAAGCCTCGCAGGAAGCCATCCGAGAGGCCTTTTGGGAGGAGTTATCAACAACTGATGAGGCTTGCGGGGTTAATCGCCCCATACCTGAAGAACCATTTCCTGCAGTGTCTTTTAATATTGAATCATGTGGAGAAGGAGTAGCACTATTAGAGAGTGGCTGTGAATTCACTTCAACAGCCATGCTCCAAACTTGATCGATTCTTAATCCTGACTGACCGGTATAAATAATATTTTCGTCGCTGTGTTGTGCCTTGGTTTTATTGGATGATCTTAACGGCTCGCCTTGTTCAGGCTCTTGATGATAAAGAACTCTCTCCAGCACTTTTGGAAAACGATAATCGCTGAATGGGTTATGGAAGCTTTCACCACCTGAATTTGAGGTGTTCAGATAGCTGCTTGGTGCAGTTTGTTGAACCTCCAGCCCGAATACCAGGCCACTGCGCCGCGAGCAGTCATCCAAAACAGAACCACTGTTCGATATAGCAGGTTCATACGCCTTCTGAACATTCGAACTCAAAGAGTGTGCGTTAAAATATTGTTGTGCTGTCGCTTTGCCCAGGTAGGTATTCCAGTATTGTTTGGCATAGTCAGCCATTGTGTGCAGTTTGTCCGGTATGGGTTCACTAAAACGCAGAAAAAAGATCCGTGCCATGGCCGCCGCAAACCGTTGGTCAAACACCATCCGCCAGGGACTGCAAGGCAATTCAATATTGATACTAAAATGGCGTTTTTGGGCATACTGGCACAGGTCGATAAAAGTAGCCGGTTCAATCTGGAACAAGGACAGCGCCGGACCTCGCAACTGTCGTACATAATGAAAATCGCCACTTTCATGCGCGGCAATCATGCACAGTAATCGTACAGCAGATTCACTGGCTGGCAATCGGTAATAATCCAATGCATCAATAACCAGTTCACGACACGCTTTGCCTGGCTCAGTCATGATGATAAGGTTGCCTGGTAATGGATTTTACCGCCCACATAGCGCCATTTTCAAACGCGGTTTGCGCCAGTTGGGTGCATCGATCATCACAGCCAACAGCAGCAATCAAATCAATCAATTCAGCTGCCAGTTGCTTTATTTCATTAACATTATTATCTCCGGATGGATTAAATGATGTATCAACGCGAAATTCACCTTTAGTCATTATGTGTCTCCGTTGTGATAAATAACAAACGTCAGAATTTGCCGATGCAATTTGGCGTTGTCCTCAAAGCCATCCATGGTGTTTTCCAGCAGCACTCGCTGGATCGGGTAGCCAGCCAGGCTGTTGGTGTGGTTGTGCAGTGCCTGAATTACCTGTTTTGCCAGTTGTTTAGCCTGTTGATATTTACGGGTATAGCAGTCGATTTGATAACGAGACTCGTGGATTTGATCCACGGCGCAAAGAGATATAGTGACAGGATCGCTAATCAGCGTATAGACAACGGCCGGCAGGCGATCACCGCGCAGCTGGCCGTAAATTGAAGCGGATACAGCAGATTTCAGGTAATTAAACAAGCCTTCTTCAAGTTGCATTGCGTCGTGCCTGGCGGCGTCGATAAGACAGCAGCCGCCGCTCCAGCAGCGTGCCAAATTTTTGCGTAATCCCTTGCCAGTGGCCGTCAATGGCACTGCGGATAAAGGGTTGCGCCGGTGAATGTTCGGTGCCCAGTTCCACATAATGAGCATATGGTGTATAGGCACCTATGCGCACTTTAACCAGGCTGCTGGCTTCATCTGGCGTATTGCCAATATTGCGATTGTCGTAGCCGGTCTTGTTAATGTAGCTGCGTCTGCGCACACGATGTCGCAAAAAACCTGGCTGGATTATTACAGTACCGCCACGTCGGCTTTTGCGTTTGCGAGGTCGTGGGTCTTTCGCTGTTGGTGCCGTTGCCTGCATTTGACGAAACATGGGCAAGCTGGCTGTCATCATGGCGCTTCGGATAATTTTTGCACCGGCAATACTGTCGTCATTGCTAATGTCGCGCAGTGCCTGTTCGATATCGGACAGACCGTGTATATCAACCGATACATCAATCATGTCCAGCGCCTTGATAGCAACGCATTGATCGGATTCGACAGCACGTCTTCTATATGATGATTATTTATGCTGTCGCTGTCATGAACAACTAATTTTACAGCGCTGGCACTAATGCCAAATTGATCAGCCACTGTTTTATAAGAATTATTTTTTTTTACTAATGCCTTAATTTGTTGCCGCTGATCAACGGTTAAATTCAGTCTTTTTGGCTTTCCGGTCAGTTTAAGGTATCTTCGATGATAATAAAGCATGTATCGTGACACATTTAATGCTGTCATCATTTCGTCAACAGACGCACCATTGCTTTCCATTGTTTGAATTTGATCACGCAATTGCTTAATTCTTTCTTTTGAAGTCATGTCAGCTCCGGCATCACTACATTAACCACGTCATGTAATGGCTGGTCAAAGTCTGCATTTTTCAAGCGTATATTGTGCTCAGAGCAACTGGTAAGAATCTTCAACCACTTATCACGTGCATCAATGTTCAGTACACCTGACACACCCAATTTTTTGTTTTGCCACCACACGCGCCAGGTGTGATTCATGTCGTCCAATCGTGGGTCATAGCGCACTGTCACAGCCACATCGTTCTGACCGACAAAACCTCCGGCGGCAAATATCTCTTTAGCAGACACTGGCCGAATAGCTGCCCAGCACTCAACAACGGATTGCCAGCATTGCAGTTCATCGGTCATTGCATCAACAGGATCGCAGGCTGTTGGTTGTTCAATGATGACTTTATGCCGTAATTTACCCGGTGATACCTGTTTCACGGATTGCTCCGGATGCGGTAATCGTTCAAAAGGTAGGTGTAACCGTAAGGCATCTCTTCCAGATTTACCTCCAGTGCAGCCTCACGGTTTTCATTAAAATGGCTGACCAGCAACATGGCTGCCTGCTTGATGACCGGGTCAACAACCATGGCATGTTGCGGCACCGGGTCCATGGCATCCATTTCTGCCTGCGTAGCAAACAGTGGCCGGTTCAGGTGTTTTTCCACGGCAATGGCAACGGCGTCGCCTATGGACTCCAGTACCTGTCGTGTGTCGTCATTATCGACTTCACGACACCATAGCAGCATGTTGTTTACCGGCAACCAATCCGTCATTTCATTGCCCTGGCAGCACCGTGTTGCAGATATTTAACCGACTCACCGCTGGCATCCAGCAAATTGCCATCGTGACGGCTAAATGCCAGAAAGCCAACCTGACCCTTGCGTGTGTATACACTGTCCGTCATGCGAAACAGTGTTACGGACATCACGTCGCGGATCAGATAATTACTTAACTGGCCAAAGGCGATAGATTTGGCATTGGCTCCGGGTGCATCCATGTATTGATTGATCACATAAGGATGTCCCAGGATAGTGTCCGGCTCACTGACAGCAATGCCAGGAATCCACAGCGGGCGGCCTTCATTGTCTTTTAACATTTTCACGGTTTTTAATGCCTGGTCGGCAAACATGAAACGGCTATTGATGCGGTAAATTGGATCAACGCTGTGCTCCAGGTTGATCAGGTCATCAAAGCCAATGGCATTAACCGCAGCGGCGTCGGCTCCTTTGGTGGCTGCCGGTATAATGCCTTTTGGCTGTCCGGTGCCACTGCCCAGGGTAAAGTGCCGATTACTGATGCGACTGATACGCTGTGCCAGCAAGCGCACAATGTAGGCTTCAATATCAATGCGTGAATCTTGCAACAATTCAAACGGTACCGCGACGCCTTTTGATGAATATTTGTAAGCACCAATGGTTTTGATGCCAAAGGTTGGATCTTCATCGGTTACTGAGACATTTTCTGCAACAATCTCGCCCTCCTGGTCCAAATTATCGGCAACCGGCCATTCAATCGGCACACCACTGTCTGTCTGTTGAATAGTTGCCACAAGGCGCATATTGCCAAACAGTTTCATTTCTTCAATTAACCGGGTAGCAAAATCAGTTGGCACCAGGTAACCGCCAGCACTGTCTGTGCCAATTGACAGATCGGCACGTATGCGACGCTGTTCTACATAGTGACGCTGATCGGCATCCAAGGATTCAACACCGCCGCGAATGTAGGCGTTGAGAATACTTTTTTCCATGTTGATATTGTTGTCTGCTTCATCGTCAGACACGCCGTCACGTTTAGCACGCTGTTCTGTAATGGCGTGATCGGCCGCTTCAATTTTCAGCTGTTCTTCCAGTCGCTCAAGCTGGTCATCAATGCGCCCGATCTCAGCAACCATGGCGTCATATTGTTGGTTGTGATCGTCATTCCAGCTGTTTGGCTCAATATCATCCAGCAATTGACGAGCCTGTGCGGCTACCTGACTGCGTTGTTCTCTGAGGGTTTGAATATCCATAATAAATTCCTAATGTTAAGCAATAAGTGCCAGTCGTCTTTCAAGATGTGCGCGCAATGCCGCCGGATGATCAGGTTGATAATTGTCAGGCGGGTGTCGGTATGCACTTAAATCAAAAAATTTATTGTCAACATGCCGGTCAGCAACAGTGCTTATTACTTCGTCAGCAAAGCCTTTATCTACTGTTTGCCCGGCACTTAACCATGTTTCATCATCCATCATTCGCAACACTTCTTGATAGTCAATGCCGGTGCGCCTGGCGTAATCATTGGCAATATTACTATCCATTATATCCATCAGACTGGCCTGCGTTCTTAGCTCGTCAGCATTGCCAACAGTGTATGCCCAGCTTTTATGAATCATGAAAAAAGCGCCTTCACTAATGTTCACTTTGCTGGCCGCCATGGCTAAAAATGTTGCGGCACTGGCAGCCAATCCATCAATGTGAGCAATGACTGCGGCAGGATGTTGCGATAATGCTGTTTGCATGGCCCGGGCAGTAAACACATCGCCGCCGGGTGAATTGATCCTGACGTGCAACGTGGATACATTCAGTGCATTAATCTCACGGACAAAACTTTCAGCATCAATGCCCCAGACGTCATCAATGACATCATAAACGTAAACAGTCGCCTGATCGTTACTGGATTGTACCCGGATTTCGCAAGTTTTTGGATTCTTCTGAATCAGGTTCATCAGTTTGCACGTTTTCACTGGTTTCTCCGGTCAATGGCTGGTACAAAGTGTCACCGTTATCAATTGGTTTCAGATTTTCTTCACGGCGTATTTCGTTGACAGTTTTCCAGCCAGGATTCTGATTGCCGCCCAGGGCAATTTGATGCGCTTCGTTGCGAGCCTTAATGTCACCGCGCAGCAATGCGTTAACATCAAATTCACTGAAATACTGATGGTTCCTGAACAGTTTCCGGTTTAATTCCTGTTCAATACGGGTCAAGTGCGGGCGCAGGGTGTAACGAACAAAACCTATGGATTGCTGTTCAATGCCGGTGCCCCAACTAGTGGTTGTTTCTTGCGCGCCAATCATGTGCGGCGGCACACCAAAAATTCTGGCAATATCCAACACCTGAAATTTGCGGGTTTCCAACAACTGCACGTCGTCAGCCTTAATTTTTAACGGTGCAAATTCACCACCTTCAGTAATAATTGGCGGCAAATGCGCCTGTTCAGCACCAACGATGTGAGATTTCCAGTATTCACGCATCATTTCAAACTGTTCTTTTGTCAGTTTCTGCGGGAACTTCAGATACCCGGGGCTGGATATCCCTTGCTTAAAATACAGGCCAGTAAACTGGTCAGCACTAAGCGCATTGCCGACACTGTTCAAAGCTGCCGATTTGATGACCGACATACCGGTTTTGCCATTCCAGCCAACGCCCGGAAAGTGCAGAATGTCGCTGGGATAAAAACCGACAAATGCAATGTCATTTTTTGTGGCTCTTGGCAGCTGTTCACGATCCGCACTGATGGCGACAATGTAACTCAAGTCACCTTCGACCAGCCGGACATTGACGCTGGCCGGGTTGACGTAAATCAGCCGCCGGACCCGACCATTCAAATCACGGTCAATCACTGCATAAGCGTTGCCGTCCAGCAGCATGTCAGTAATCAATGTTTCCCAAAACACCAGGGCAGTGACCATGGGTGATGGTTCAAGACACAGTTTTAATAACAGCGGATGATTGTCACTTTCTTCACGAATGCCATTGGCTTTGCGCTGATAAACTTTTAACGGGATTGAGGCAATGGCACCGGATATCAATGATACGCAGGCAAACACTGCAGCAACCTGTAAGGCACTTTTATGCGTGACCACAGAACCTGAATGTGATTTAACGCCCAGGACATCAATCAATTCTTCAAACGTTCGGCCTTTGCTTTCAGCAGCGTCAACTTCGGCTCTGAGGTCAGCCAGTTGCTGCCTTGCCTGTTCCAGTTCCTGCTGTAATTGTCGTTTGCCGTTAAACAATTTCATCCGTTTATTACAAATTCTGGTATTGGTGTGTCGTGGTAACCTACATTTTCACGCAGCATGGCTCGGGACATGGCGGTGATTAACGCCACCGGGCCATCGATTTTGTTGTCCGGTGAATCTTTGTTAGGAAAAACATTGTCGTTGCGGTCGACCCGGGCTATGACATTGCTCATCATCCAGTTCATCACCGGATGCTGGTCGTGGTGCAGCCGGCTGTCAATGATCAGCGCCTGAATCTCTTTCATCGGGTCACTAAGTTGTTTGACAGTCTGGCCAACTTCGGTCATCACGCGATCATCATCGTCAGCTAACTGTGTTGCCAGTTGTGTCGCACCCCACGGATCGTAGGCAATCTCAAGTGGATGATAACGGTCTGCCCAGTCATTTATTGTCTGGCGAATGGCGTCGTAATCGACAATTTGCCCGGGCGTTAACGTCAGCAAACCCTGTTCTGCCCACACTTTATACAGCTGCTGAACATGGTGTGACTTGCCGGTGCGCTGATCGTCTATCTGCACCTCCGGTAACCAGAAGTGCACTTTTATGTGATAGCGTCGGTCATCATCGCAGAACAGTGCAACCAGGGCGGTAATGTCCAATTTTTTCCAGGAGTTAGAATGGCCACTGGGTCAGCTGGGTGCATCAGGTTCAATTCCACTTGTATCACTATGTGGGGTTTGTTCTTGGCAGTCTCGAGTTTAGCTGATTTGTTATGCTTGTTAATAACCAACTAATATCCCCCAGTGAGTTAAGAATCTTGATTGGCCACACAGTATTTCACTGGTTTATTAGTGATTTTATGGCTCTGATGCTATAGAGTCAATTTTTTCTTTTATTTTCTTTTTCTACTAGTTATTGATAGTGCAGTTTGTTCCATAACAGATAGAAAGCATTGATGATCCAGTCCCAGCAGTTGAAGCTATTTTAAAAAGATGTAACAAACGACAGGTAATTTTTTTAACCTCATTTATTTGTTTCATTCATATTAAAAAATTTGAAAAGCAACTTTATAGATATGAGCAAATCTTATTATGTTTTAATTTGCACTTTTTTTTCAAACATCATGCTATTGGTTTCAACCCTGAACAAGTACACAGCTCTTTGACTAACTTTTGGCTTATCATTTTTTTTAAAGATAATGGGCCCTTTCTTCCTTTCTTTCT
>JAQFVO010000153.1 GCA_027942505.1 Endozoicomonas sp.
CTGGTCATCGACGCCCACTGACCATCAAAAAGGTATTTAAATGTTTTGTCCTGCTTATATCCGATGGCCTGATAGTATGAGTGCATATTCTCTGGCGCCTCGTTCCACACATGAACAGTCAGGTTTGAAAAACCCTCTGCTTTGGCGACATGTTCAATACGCTGGAGTAACGTTTTGCCATAACCGTGCCCACGCACTGCGGCGAATGGGGCAATAAAGCAGTCTGAACCTGTGAGTCCCCGGGGAGCAGAGGTGACCGCCTCATCACCCCTGGCGTAGCCAGCACAGGCCAGCAGTTCTACTCCATCTGAAAGGCAAAAGTAACGGGCTGTTGGATTTGTTTTCTCTGCCAGCGTCACACGCTCAGACTTGTAGGCGTTGTTTATCAGAGCCACCAGTTTTGCATCTTCTTCCGGGGAGCAATTGTTTCGGTCAAGAGTAATTACGGTGTGCCCCTTGAACACATTCTCATGATCAGTGGTTGCCGTGTCAGGGCTGCCTGGTGCAGCAGGTAACGCTGTGTGGGCAGAAGCCGCGCCCATTCCTGATGAATACAATTTGAAACGCCCCGCTGGACCCCAGACCCATAGGTTGACCAGCAATAAACAGAAAAGTTCACCTCCGTCTAACGTTATCATCAGTTGGCAAAAGCTCTGCGAGGACTTGCTTCTTTAAAGACTGCAAAAATGTTCATCAATTTTGTTCGATCTGGAAGGCTTGAAACTTTGGCCGGCAAAAACCCGCTTCAGGATGTTTTTACCGGATAGCTCGTCACTGTAAAGCGGATCACTGAGAAAAGGTTGCTGCAATGCCGTCCTGGCATTCAGTCTCATACCGGGTGCCGGATGCAGTGCCGCATTAACAAACTTGACCAGGCTGGATTCATAACCTGCCCTGTACCGGCCAACGTTGATTTTACCAGCCACAATCTCTGGCAGTTCTTCTGTCAGCATACGGTCCAGCGGAATTTCGGCTTTGCCATCTCTGGAATAGGCGCTGTGCAACTCTTCGACCAACTGATCGTGCCGGGCCAGCGTATCGTGCAGGCGATCCTGAAACTCTTTTGAAGTAATGGGAGTTAATGCCTTGCGACACTCTCCGCAGGCATCCACGCCCTGGTACTGTTGCATGGACCTGAGCAGCCGCAACAGCAGTACCTCCCTGTTCCTGGTAGTAACGTCCTCGTATCGGGCATTGGCAGTGAAAATGTGTTCAATCCCATGATCAGTGATCATGGCAAGTAATGTGTAAACGATCTGCCCGACGGCATAGGTGTCAAACTTGTCAGACAGCTTAGCGCACCCGGCATTAGCCAGTGACTCCGGTGGTGAACTGAACTCAGTGGCAATGGTGTGCTCTTCACCAAAACAGGCTGAATTGCCAAAATCAACAATAACTGGCAGTAATTTTTCCTGGTGAATTCTGATGTTTTTCGCTTTGATGTCTTGATGAGCAAAACCACTGTCTTCGAGAAACTGAATGCCCGTTAAGGTCTCCTTAATGATGTACTGAACAGCACCCCAGAAATCTGCATGTGACAGGGCAGATCGCAAATACTGATCCACTATTTCCGGTAAAAAGTCTGACAGATCCATTCCGGGAATGTATTCCATCAGCAAGCCTTGTTGCCCGTCAATCTCGCCAATGCCCAGACAGCTGACAATATTGCGCTGGCGGCCGATACGAATCAATTTCTCATGTTCAGCTGCCAGGCCACTGTAATTGGTAGGAATTTTCCATGCGAATTGATCCAGAGTACCGTCCACCTGGACCAGCCAGACTTCACCAAATCCCCCGCGACCAATCATCTTGATACGCTCGAGATTTTCCGACATTGACACCTGGCCAGAGTCAACCGATCCGGTTGAGTGGATTGAGTACTGACCAATACTTTTCGACAACGAAGAGTGGGACCCGGTGGAGGAAGAGTCGGAAGAAAGCAGTTTATGATGTGTGACCGGACTGTATCTGCTCTCAGGCCCTGGTGCATCAGCAGCGGGCAGTACCGGTTTAATACCAGGATGGCCAATAACGACAAGGGGCATAACTTTACTGCCTGGCATAAAAAAACTCCCTTTAACCTCATTGAGTAAGCAGAGCCGGCTGTTCACATTTGACACCTTTGCCAAGGAAGAAGCAGAGAAATTAACTTCGCCAAACACTTATCACCCCGAACTTGTTGAAAGGAGCAGCCAGCGGATGGTGACTTACTCAGTACGAACCGGGGATATGAATCAACTGCCATAGCTTCAGTCCGGGAAGCTGATAGGCAGTGGCGATTACCCCCAACCGCTGGCACATTTACAGACAGATTTTCCGTGCGATGGCCGTAGGCTAAACAATGCTGATGACGGCGTTATAAAATTCAGCACTTACTCTAATTCCTTTTTTCTCTGTAACTAAATCCTTCCAGCTTAAGCCTGCTTGGCAGGAGTTCAAGTTGGATTAGCGCGATTGTTGATAAATTTTTATGCAGCTCTTCGTGGTGACCAGATTTTACATCTCTGCAGCATCCGCCTTACCAAGTCTGACGATAGACTGGGTTCACCATCATCGTTGCATCTGCCAGCCCGGTTGGTCTGGTCAGGTTGGCTAAAAAATACAGCGTCAGGGAAGACACCTTATCGCCAGATCAGGCGGCAACGATAAGGTGTTGTAACAGGTTAAGGCAGGGTGACTGGCGAGTTACTGGGTATCGAGTGGGGCGAAGGATTTCACCAGCTCATCGAGGGCTTTCATTTGGGCCAAAAATGGCTCAAGCATCGACAGACGCAAAGC
>JAQFVO010000159.1 GCA_027942505.1 Endozoicomonas sp.
GCGGTAGTTCCGCAAGTCCGGTTCTGAGGAGGGGCCTGCTCAGGTGACTGAGCAGGTCTACTCACCGAATGACAGCGCGGTGACTTGACCTTTTGCGACACCCTCAAAGGAGGGGCGTCGCAAAAGGCTCTGAAAAGAAGGGAACCGCGAAGAACACGAAGAGCACGAAGAAGGGCTTTTCTTTTTCCCTTGTGGCCTTCGTGTTCTTCGCGGTTCAAGGCTTTTGCGACAGCCTCCTTCGCAAGGACTCCCGCGGGCTGGTGTTATTCCACCTCTCACGGTGTTCAATGGTTCCTTAATATCTACACTAGGCAAGCCTTTTAGCTTAAGCCTCACCGGTGGTTCGGGTGTTACCCAAATCACCCAACAGTAGAATTGACATACCGGGATTGAATTGTATGCAAGCATTTGTTGCACAGGTCCAGAGTTCGGCTACAGAGTGCGGTGGTTATTGTACATGGTCTTTTTCCCAGTTGACTGAGCCAGTGGCTAGCATATTAGCGGGCCATCCAGACGCTGCCGTCACCGGTCTGTGTGAAATGCTGTCAGCACGCTGGATAGAGCGTCACGCCAACGGCAGCAGTCTGGTGTCATGGTTGTCATCTGCCAGCGGTGGTATCGATCGCTCGAAGGTCCGCCAGCTTATGCAGTTGACTATCATTGGCAACACCATGGAATGATTGCGGAACAGAATGTTGGCTCCGTGGGGCAGATTGATGCCACCGTCTTGTGGTTACAGCACCATGGCATCGAGCCTTGTCGGGTAATGACACTGGACGGAGCTGGTAGCGTCAGACGTACGGCAGTAGACACTCGTTATGGTGAGCGTAATGAACGGGCCAGGCGCGCTTTTGCCGGGGAAATAGCGATAAGCATCCAGAAGGATTTGCGTACCTGCAGCAATAATTATGCGCTTATGGGTGTGTATGGGCATACGCACGACACGAAAGCTCACACCATGGCGGCCTGGGTGGGGCAAGATGTCTGTTTATTTGACCCCAATTTCGGTGAGTTCTATTTTCACGACAGGCAATC
>JAQFVO010000205.1 GCA_027942505.1 Endozoicomonas sp.
TGACCTTCAGATAGGTCTTGAGAATATCGCCGCGATCATGCACCAGGGAGTCATACTTGCCGGCCTGGGCATTGCCCAGCGAATCCTCACCAATGCCAGAGCTGCGCACTATTAATGGGACATCGCCAGCCCCTGGGGCGTCGGTCAGCTCCTGTTGGACTTGCGCAATCTGAGCGACCGCAGGCTGCCACCTTAGCTGCCGGTAACAATCGTCACTGGCCACAAAAGAGGATATGGCCTCAAGCCAGCGGCATTGTTTTTTCTGATCCGCCGCCCCGATCCAGTCCCGGACCATGGCCAAGGTGCCCGTGTCCTGGCCAAATTCGTGGCCGTCGTCCAGGGCAGACAGAAGTGATGAAAGATCCAACAACACGTTTTCCAGGCCTTGCCATACCCTGCCCTCAATACAGCGAAAGGGCGGGACCATCAGTCCAACATCCTTCAGAACCGTCAGGTGCGTCCCCTTTCCGCCCCATTGGGCACGTCCCGGGGTAATGTGAAGATTATTGACTTGATCCAGCCATGAGCATTCCCGTTTCTCCAACGGAGAAGAGTCAGCATGAGAGCCTGTTGCCCTCAGGCCTGCTGAGTGACTCAGTGTTTGCTGTCGTTGTATTGCAAATTCTGTTTTGCCGGTAGGATGGCCAGCGTTGTTTGTCCGGTTCTCAACAACCAGACAGCAGTTGGTCAGACAGCCACCGGGAAGAGAATAGTTATTATTGCTCGGCGTGTTTTTTATCATGATGTCCAACGAAAATAGTCGCGGTTTTATCAATCCTTTTCCCAGGCCCGACAAGGCCTGGGATAGCTCCTGCGTCAGTACAGGTATAAATAACTTTGGTCATTTTTATGCCGAAAAGTTCCCTGATGATCGCTGTAGTGACCGGAGTACTGCCTGACTCAAGGAAAAAAAAAGAAAAAAGGACATCCGTTGATTTATCAACCAAAAAAGTGGGTGTCCTTTTCTGGTCTTCCTTTTCTGGTCTCTTTTCTGGTCTTTCCGTCAACTCAAAGATACCGTCTTCTTGGAACTATGATTTTTTAATCCGGTCATAGCTCTCCTGACAGGCAAAAAAAGCTTCGGGCTGGTGGTTTATGAATATTGGGTCCACAACATCGCAAGGTTATCCGCAGCAGGGATCGTCTGATTTGCCCTCTTTGTCAGGTTCAGCAGAGACCGCAAGACACACGGTGGCACCACAGACACTGGAATCCACTTTCCTGCGGTCAGATCTGCGCGCTTTCAAAGATCTGGCCGGAGGATGGACTCCTGATGCCAATATCGTGGTCTCCCCTCTTCTGGTTACCAGCACAGAAAACCTGACCCGGAAAATAATGCATGGTGAGGAGGTTAATGATGCCTATGGAGACAGCGAGCTAAAGTGGCTGGTGTCAGGCGAGAGCTCACGTGGAATCCACGTGTTATCAAAAAGAAAGTACGCTGATACCGCATTGCAGAAAATGGGAATTCCCCACACTCCCTGCGATGAACTGATGGAACAGGGATATGCTCAGAGCGCTCGGCTGGTTAACATCCACATCAGGAGAAATACCCGCAGCGTGATAGCTGATTTAATTTCACCTCGAACGCTGGAAAATCCCAACCGTGCATTTCATATGGCCACCTGGCTGTTCCAGGAGGTCTTATGGAGTGAACCACTGAAGCGGGCCTCCAGCAGAGACTTCCCTGACCTTCGCTGGGACAACAAGCACCGGCCAAACATCATTTGGATGCAATCGGCACGCGGATCCAGCCTTATCTCTCACACCGAAATCAGTGAGTTTGATTTTATCTCTATTCCCATCAGCAAAACGGGCTATAAAACCGTTTTCATTATGCCGCCGATCCGGAGCGTTACCGGGGAGGAGATAGAAGAGCTACTCACCCGGGGAATAGGTAGAGTGATTTCAAATTCCATAATGAGCGAGGTGCAACTGCTTCTGCCCAGGTTTCACATTGACTGTAAGATTAAAAAAAATTATTCCGGTGTCGAGGTGTCAGCAATCCATCGGACGGCACTGAGCGTTGATGAAAATGGTGCCAGAGTGGGTGTCGCCACAAGCATGACGATGCGTGAAGGAATTGTACCCACCTTAGCGATTAACAGACCGTTCTACTTTGTCATGATTGATCGACAACAACTCAATGAGCCGCGAATTGCTTGCATGGCTTATGTCAAAAAACCCTGGCATAGCTCATAAAAACCGTGGCATGAAGAGGAATTGTCGTGAAATAATTTCCACATTTCAGGACGACTCCTTATTGGCTCACGCAGCCAGCACCATGTCATTTTCGCCACCAGAAAGCTGTGAAGAGTTTCTAACCTCTCGCTGGTACAGGCGGGAACAGATTCGATTGTTGCGTCCCCACGCCTTTGAGGCAACCGTCGGCAGGGCTGGCACTGGGTCGGGTGTGTCAGTCCTGAAAAACAGAAAGTTGAGAGCGGAATACAACGCGTAGGCCCTGCGTGAAATGAAGGCGCGTGGATTATCCTGATAACCACTTACTGCAGAAATCAATAACTTACTTAACAATACAGGCCGATCTGCACTGTCCGCACAAAACTGCATATTCCAGGTAGTGTAAAGATCACTCCATTGCTTCGGCATCGGATAATTAAGCAGCAATTCATGGCGATCCCCACCAAATTCACAGGCAGATCTGTGGTATTTTCCCGGATAATTTTTAGCCAGGGCCAAACCGGCGCTGGCATTGTCATGACTGCCCTGAACAGCTTCCAGTGCCGTCGCCTCAAGGATATTCAAGGGCAATATACCACGCCCCAACGTGCGCGAGTAATCAGGCTTTTTTCTGTTTTTTAACATTTTGAGAATGGGTTGTTCAACGGAGACGAGCTTGATGGTTCTTTTTAATCCGAGTCCTTTGATACTCCCGCCCATTGCATTGCGTTTTTCTTTCCATATATCAACACAGCCTTCGAGCACTTCACTGTGTTCAATTTGCGCTTTAGTCAACATGTTAAGTGCCAGGGCAAATGGTAATACCATTTCCAGCTCATTGATAATGGTGGCTTTGCCTTGATTAAGCATATCTTCATCCATGTTTTCGGCATGTATGATGTCAAAGATTGCTCGCATCAGGTAAGGGTTATCCTTGATATTCCTGACAACCTGATCAATTTCTTCTTTTATCGTGGCCGCTGAAATATCAAGTGATAAGTCACTACTGATGGTTTGGAATATATCCCGGGTCCACTGACCATTCTGATCCATCAGTCCCATATCTTTGTAACACTGTTCGACCTTTCCCTTTACTTCACCAGTATCAAGGTTTGGTATCAGTTCATTGGCTGAGGCATGCAGGCTATCGAGAAACTTATTTACTTTTTCAATCTCTTCCAGATTGAGCGGTCTTATCTGTTGAGAATCAATTCTTTTACCAAGCAGTACCACCTTCAAATAAAGAGACACTAGCTTGGTGCTGATATATATCAGCGGTCTGGAGATAAAGTAATCGGTCA
>JAQFVO010000221.1 GCA_027942505.1 Endozoicomonas sp.
GGTGTGTTTCTGAAGCCTGGGGTGACTATGGACATTTCGTTCACTGCCGCACAGGCAGCTTAGAAAGATTCAAAACCTTGGGGTGACTATGGACATTTCGTTCACTGCCGCACAGGCAGCTTAGAAAAGAGACAGTGCCGGTTTTTTCGTTTCGCAGAATGTTCACTGCCGCACAGGCAGCTTAGAAAATGAAGTAATAATGGTTGCTACTTTGCCTTTCGTTGACCGGTTTTTGTCAACATAGTTGTCGCCTCAACTCATAGCTTGACTTAGCTGCCCTGCGACTGACCGGTCTGGATTCAGCCAGTCTTCCTCTACCAGGTCCCAGTTCCGGGTTGCCCTTTTACCCCAACGCTCCGGGTGGCGCCGCTTAGCCAATTGATATACCTATTTCCGGTTATCCATGAGTGCTTTGGTTTCCGACCGGTGCCGTTTGCCCAACGTGAGGAATTTAAGTCCACTGCGCCGGTAATCTTCGTTGTATTACCGCGCAAAGCCATGAACCCAGCTGCGAGCAGCCTCAACATCTGCAAATGGCTTGGATGGGTAACCGGGCCGGTATTTCAGGGTTCTGAAAATGGCTTCAGCAAATGGGTTATCATCACTTACCCTTGGTCGGCTGAATGGGCTGACCACGCCCAACCGTTGCGGAGTCGACAACATGGTGCCGCCTTTCATTGCACTACCATTTCTGAGTACAGGACCTGCAGTCTCTCCATAGCAGCTATACCGTGACAGGCCCTGGTAATCATTTGTGAGGCATGCTCGGCAGACTCATTCTGATGGATTTCCCAAGCCACAATCATACGACTATATATGTTTATAATCAGATACAGATAGCAAAACTTGCTACGTCTGGTGAGCGTAAAAAAGTGATATCCCAAGATCAGAACTGGTTCGGTTCGGTCGAACAATTCGACGATGGCCTCCGGTTACCATCCTTGTCTGCATGCCCATGGTGGTGTTGTTGGCCTATTTCGTGCAACACCCGGTAGAATGCCCTTTTTGAACTTACCAGACCCTGCGTATGAAAGACTTTTACCTTCAATTTTTCGCCGTTTTCTTCGGCGAGTTGAGTGACCTCTTCCCCGTACTATCCCTAAATATTTAAATGTAATTACATATAAACTCCTGAATTCGTATCATAAATGCATAACCTCTGTAACCAGAGGGTTGCGACAAAAATACCTTTGAGGTGAATCAGA